>NZ_JACGAS010000017.1:0-38712 GCF_020138135.1 Campylobacter sp. RM12647
GGTTGTAGGATTAATAAATACTTGTTCTGCACCTAAAAATCTCGCTGTATGATTTACCACAGGGTCTATATTTATAACTCTAATTTTACCTTCATCTTTTAATTTTTTTAGTTGTTTTAAATAGCTATAAGTTTCATGCATAGGAACTCCCCAGCCTATTTGGTTGGTATTTGCTATATCAACTGACCACATTACAACTACTTTTGAATGTTCTAATATATTTTCCCAAGAAGTTTGCTTAGCATTTGATTCATCAACACCACTAACATAAGGAGTAATTGCACGAATACAATGAGTTGAGTATGTAAGAGTGCTTGTGGTATATCCACCAGCAATTGCTAACATTCTACCAAGTAAGCTTTGTGGGTTATTTATATTTCCAACACAATACCAACCATAACTACCGCCAAAAACTGCATTAGAGCCATATTTTTCATAAACTCTTTTAAGCTCATTAGCTACTAATTCATAAGCTTTTTCCCAAGTAATCTCAACAAATTCTTCTTTACCCCTTAAGTTTTTAGGAGCTTTTTCAAATCCTTTTTCTAAAACACTTTTTCTAACGCTTGGGTTTTTAATTCTATCTGGAGCATAGGTTCTAGATAAAACTCCTTGTAATAATGTTGTAGGACACTCATCTTTTTCAAATGGTATTATGCTTTCTAATTTATTATTTTTAACAATAGGATAAAAAGCTCCAAAGTGTGTAGCACTAAATCCATCTACTGCACCTATTGGATCACCTGCTACAAAATCAACAGCACCTAAACTTGACGCACTAGCTGCTACTCCTGCTGCACCTTTTAAAAAGCTTCTACGAGATAACTTTTCCATAAATTCTCCTTTTAGTTTAAATAAAACTTAATTTTTTAAGTTATATAAAAATTATAATATTAAAATATGAAAATAAGTTAATGGAATAATTTTAAAAGCTTGATATTTATTAATTTAAATATTATTCTAAATATTTAAAAAATAATTATTTCATTTCTTTTGACATTCTATAAATGAATGAAAATACTTCTGCAACAGCCTTATACATTGCAGGTGGAATTTCTTCTCCTAATTCTAATTTGCTTAATACTTCACATAATTCTTCATCTTCTTTAATAGGAATATTATGCTCGTTAGCTAATTTTATAATTCTTTCGGCAATTTCTCCGCTACCTGTTGCCATTACTTTTGGAGCATTATTTTTATCTTTGTTATAGCCTAAGGCTAGGGCTTTTCTTATCTTACTCATACTTTTTTATTAAATCCTAAGTCTAATGTATATTCATCTTCGTATTTGCTCTCTCTTAATTTACTAATAAAGAAATTAGAAGTAATTAAACCAGCTTTTCTTAAATCCTTTTTAAAACCCCTTGCGTGATTGATTAAGATTTCTCTAAAATTATCATTTTCTATCATCATATTAATATCTAAATATTTATCTTGATTTAAACCAAGCATAATATTAATAGCTCCAAGTCTTTTAAATTTTAGCTTAATTTGTGCGTAAAATTTATCTTCGCTATCACTTTTAAAACTAATATTTGATTCATCTAAATCATCTAAAGAGTAGGGTAAATATGTATTTACTTCATTATTTGCAACTGATATTATTTGGTTTAATTCTATTTGATTTAATAGTTTTTGGCTCATATCATAGGCTACTTTATTATCTTTTGCTAAAGCTACTTTTGAAGTTTGAAGCAGTATTGATTTAGCATCGTTTGAAATGGAGTTGTTTATATGTTCTGCAGTTCTAGTTACAACCTGATTTATATCTTTTTTGGCTTGATTTAAGTGAGTTTTTAGGCTTTTTATTTCTTGAGTATTTATATAATTTTTAAAACTTTCTTCATTTTTTAAATTAGCACTTAGTAATTTTGTCAAACTTTCAATTTTATTTTGCAAACTCAAATTCTCGCTATTTAAAATAGAACTTATTGTATTGTTTTGATTGATTGCTTGTTTGATTTCTGGATTGTTTAACAACTTTAATTCTTGTTTAATATCTTGAGATTTTGTTATATCTTGTAAAGCTTTTAAATCACTTTTTATATCTTCACTTGATTTTTCTATAGGTTTTTCAGTAGCTTTTATTTTATCATCTGTGGTTTTAGAATTTAAATTATTGATTTTTTGATTTTCCTTATTTTCAAATTCTTTTGTTGTTTTTATTTCAATTTTATTAGTATCTTTAGTATAAATGTCATTATTATTTTTTAGAATTTCTTTAATATTTTCAAGTTTGCTTAAAATATTATTCTCATTATTTGAAATTTTATAATTATTTTGCACATTTGATGGGTTGTTTATGATTTCTTTTGCTAGATTTTTTATGTTTTGAATATCAGCTTTTAAACTTGCTAATTTTGGTAATATGCTTTTTACTTTATCGTTTTTAACTTCAATATTTATTAGGTTTTTTATTTCTTTATTGATTTTATCTTCTAATTTATTTGCTACTTCAATTAGTTTTAGTGGTTCGGTATTTTTTTGTAAATACGCTCTAGCGTTTTTTAATAATTCTAAAGTTTTTATAACAGGGGTAGTGGTTGATTTATTTTCTAATTTTTGATTTATAAAATTTTCTAATTTTTCAAGGGATTTTTCGGCACTCATTTGCTCTTGACCGAGTTTAAAAATCTCACTTTTTAAATCACTTGTTTTGATATTTTTCATAAATGAAATAAGCCTAAAAAAGCTTTGTGGTAAGGCTTGTTCGTTTAGATTAGCCCTTAGTTTGCTCTCTAAAAATACCCCTGAATTATTTAAAGCTTGAAATAAGGCTTTTGAATCTTGCATTTTGGTATTTAATAAATTATCAAGTTTATTTACAAATACTTCTAAATCCTTATCCTTGCTTAAAATTGCTTTTAATTCTTTAATATCTTGAGCAATATTTTTTGAAATATTTATGTTTTTTGCATTTTCGCCTAGTTGGTTTAAATCTTTACTTGATTTTATTCCATCAAGTAATTTATTTACGATTTTTTTAAGACCTAGTTCTAGTGTTTCATCTTCGCTTAAGGCCTCGTTAATTAATGAACTGCCTTCTTTTAAGGGTTCTTTAATATCTTTTGTATCTTTTACATTGGGTTTTAAATTCCCTTGTTGCTTTAGCCCTAAATCACTATTTACTAAAGAATTTAAAGTCGTATTTATATTATTCATCGTTGCCTAAATGCACAAATTGACTTGGTTTTTGCTCAAATTCTATTCTATTTACAGCGTCAATTTTTGGTTGAGTAAGAGTAAAAATAGCTAAGAAAAACAATAAAACTATATAAACTAAAATATAAGCATTAGCTCCAAAATTACTTATCATAAAGCCTAAAATTATAGGAGATAAAACTGAGCTTGATACATATGCAAACATTAGTGTTCTTCCGATTTCTAATATTTGTGAACTTTCTTTTGCTCTATCACTAGCCCTTGCAAGAGCTAGAGCATATATGCAAAAAAGCCCCATTCCAAGAAAAAAGCATAAAATAAATATAGCAATTTTGTTACTTGCTAAAAAATATAGCCCTAAACTAGCAAAAAACGCAAGTATTACGCAAGATAAAATCGCTATTTTCCTACCATAAGTATCAGAAAATTTACCTATAAATAATTGTGCTATAAATCCACCTAACATTGCAGTAAAAATTAATAAAGATATATCTTGAATATTATAATTTAATGCTAGAAAATATGTCTGAGACATAGAAAAAAATCCATTCATTAAAAAGCCACCAACAAATGCTGATATAAATGCTAGTTTTGATACATTGAAAATATTTGGGATACTGATTTTACGCCTTTCTTTAAGGATAGGTTGTTTGATTTTTAACAAATTAAGCGGTAACGAACATAATAAAATCACTATAACAGCTATTATAAATACATTATTATAATCTGGTTCAAAATATAACAATAATACTCCTATGGCAAAACCAGAGTAAAATACTATTTCATAAATTGAAAGCATTCGTGAGCGAATTTCGTTTTTTGATTTTTGATTTATCCAAGATTCAATAATTACTAATAATGTATAGTATGAAAATCCTATTGTAAATCTTAAAATAGCCCAAAAATATATTTCTTTTGTAAATATATGCAAAATTGCAGCTATAGCAAATAGTGAAGTAAAAAAACCAAAACTTCTAATATGTCCTACTTTTTGAATTAGACTATGAGAAAAAAATGTGCTAATTAATGCACCAAAATATATGCTTGAACTTACTAATCCTACATAAAATTCATCATATCCAAGATTTTTTAGCAGTATAGAATTTGAGCTTAGTAAAAAAGAATTTCCTACAAACAATAGCAAAGATGCAAATAATAATGCTCTTAAAGAGTTGATTGTTTTTATCATTTAAATATCCTTACTAATAATAAGTTTAAAATTATTACAAAAGAACTTACAAAAAAAGCAATTATATTAAAAAGCTTATTATTAATTAATATTAATACGAGTATTATAAAAAAAACATAGGCTAAAAACTTATATATATTTATAAATATTTTGTAATGTTTAATTGCTTTAAAATTCTCTTTAATGCCTTTTTTTGGTATATAAATAGGGTTTGTATTTTGTATAAAAAATCTAGGCTTACTTGCAATTTGGAATTTAGGTAATGATTTTTTAAGGCTTAAATAGCTTAGAAATGGAATTATTAAATTAGCATAAAATGCTAGTTGGATACTATAAAAAGCATCTAAACTAGCAAAGTATAAACATAAAGCTATATTAAAAAATATTAAAGATATTACTAATTTATACATAAAACATTAACTTAGCACAAAGCACAATAAGAATAGCTAGAGTTAATGCTAGTGGGTGTATTATTTTATTTAAAGGATTTGGTTTTTTGATTACGAATTTGAAAATTAAACTAATAGCTACCATTATAAAAATTAAGCTAGCAAAAGCAACTTTTAGCATAAAAATTTTCTGAAATGTAGTGTCAAAAAAGCCAATCTCGCTACCAACCCATCTACTCATCATCATACCGCCTGTAAGTATTAACAATACCACACAAATTGGCATAATTTTAATAGCTCTTTTAGTTATGCTTTCTTGAATTTGTTGTGCTAATTCTTGGCTTAGATTTTTCTTAGCACGACTAAAGATAACAACATCAAAAAACAAATAACCAACAAAAATAATCGCACAAAAAATGTGAATAATAAGTGCAAATGGATATAAACTTTCCATAAAAATCCTTTCATAATATTTTTAAATGAGATTATATTTGTCTTTTTTGTTTGTTTTATTGATTTAGCTTAATTATTATAAAAGTTTATTAATAAATTGTTCTAGGGCAAAATGCCCTAGATTATTAATCTACTTTAAAGTTTTCAATTTCATTGAAGTTTAGATATTTGTAGATATTAGCTTTTTTGCTATCGCTTATTTTATCATTTACTAATTCTAAATATTCGCTTGGGTTTGGTAAGCGACCAAGTAAAGCACAAACAGCAGCTAATTCAGCGCTACCTAAATAAACTTGAGCGCCTATACCCATTCTGTTATCAAAGTTTCTTGTGCTTGTACTAAATACAACAGCTCCATCATTTACACGAGCTTGGTTACCCATACATAAGCTACATCCTGGAACTTCAATTCTAGCACCTGCTGCACCATAAATTGAATAATATCCTTCTTTTGTTAGTTGAGCTTTATCCATTTTTGTTGGAGGTGCTACCCATAGACGAGTTTTAAGCATACCTTTACCTTTAATAACTTCTCCTAAAGCTCTATAATGTCCTATATTTGTCATACAAGAACCAACAAATACTTCATCAATATTTTGTGGGCGTTTGCTATCTGCTAATACTTCACTAAGAGTTGCTACATCATCAGGATCGTTTGGACAAGCTAGGATAGGCTCTTTTATAGTATTTAAATCTATTTCAAAAATATGCTCATAACTAGCGTCTTTATCAGCTCTTAATAATGTAGGATTATTAAGCCATTCTTGCATTCTAGCTTTTCTTCTTAAAAGTGTATTTTTATCTTCATATCCAGCTTCAATCATAGCATCAATTAAGCTTATGTTAGAATTTAAATATTCAGCTATGCTTTCTTTACTTAAATTAACACAACATGCAGCTGCACTTCTTTCAGCACTTGCGTCGCTTAATTCAAATGCTTGTTCTACTTTTAGATTTTCTAAGCCTTCAATTTCTAAAACTTTACCAGCAAAAATATTCTTTTTGCCTTTTTTCTCAACCGTTAAATAACCTTCTTTTATAGCTACATAAGGAATTGCATTTACTAAATCTCTTAATGTAACACCAGGTTGTAATTCGCCTTTAAAACGAACTAAAATACTCTCAGGCACATTAAGTGGCATAGCACCTGTTACAGCAGCAAATGCTACAAGTCCTGAACCTGCAGGAAAACTAATACCTATTGGAAATCTTGTATGTGAATCAGCTCCAGTTCCAACTTCATCAGGCATAGCAAAACGATTTAGCCAACTATGAATTACCCCATCACCTGGTTTAAGTGAAACCCCACCTCTTGAACTCATAAAATGTGGTAATGTTGTGTGTGTTGTTACATCGCTTGATTTAGGATATGCTGCTGTATGGCAAAAACTTTGTAATACAAAATCTGCATTAAATCCTAAACTAGCAAGTTCTTTAATCTCATCTCTTGTCATTGGTCCTGTTGTATCTTGACTACCAACGGTTGTAGTTTTTGGCTCTATATACATTCCAGGAACAACGCCTTCTAAACCACAAGCACGACCTAGCATTTTTTGAGCTAATGTATAACCTTTAACTTTTACTTCAGGTTGAGATGGTTTTTTAAATATTTCTTCTTTTGGCATACCTAAAACATCTCTAGCTTTAGCACATAATCCACGACCTACGATTAGCGGAATTCTTCCACCTGCACGAACTTCATCTAAAAGAGTATTTGGATTTATTTCAAAAGTTGAAACAACTTTACCATCTTTTTTAATTTGTCCGTTTGCGATATCAACAACAAATCTATCTCCCATTTCAAGATTTGTAACATCACAAACTATTGGTAAAGCACCACTATCTTGAGCGGTATTGAAAAAAATTGGAGCAATAGTTTGTCCTAAAATCACACCGCCTGTGCGTTTATTTGGAACTCCTTTTATATCTTCACCTATGTGCCATTGAACTGAATTTATTGCTGATTTACGGCTTGAGCCAGTTCCTACAACATCACCTACATAAGCTACTTGAATGCCAGATTTTTTAAGTTCTTCTATTTTTTCAATACTACCTGGTTGTCTTCTAACTAGCATTGCTTGTGCGTGTAAAGGAATATCACTTCTAGTAAATGCTTCACTTGCTGGACTTAAATCATCTGTATTTGTTTCTCCATTTACTTTAAAGCATATACATTCAATTTCAGATGCTACTTCAGGTCTTTTAATAAACCATTCTGCATTAGCCCAACTTGTTAGAACTTTGGTTGCGAATTTATTTCCTTTTTTATGTAATTCAGCAACTTTATCAAAACCATCATGAACGAAAATAATATTAGTTAAAGCATTTGCAGCAAGTTCTGCAATTTCATTGTTTTCTAAAGCTTTAAGTAATACTCTTACATTATAACCTCCAAGCATTGTGCTTAGCATTGATATTGCTTCAGATTTATTTATACAGGTGCATTTACTATTGTTAAATAGTATTTTTTCTAAGAAATCACATTTAATAAGCGCAGAATCATCAACACCAACACCAACACGATTAGCTAATAAATCTTTTAATTTTTCGCTATTTTTATCGTTGTTTTCTAAAAGCTCACATAATTGTTTTGTCTGAGCTACATTTAAAACCAATGCAGGGACATTAAGAGCAGCACGCTCTTCAACTAATTTTTGGTATTCTTCTAAAAATGCCATATTAACTCCTTTAAAATTTTTAAAAAGATTATAAATGCTTTAGATAATAAAAAAGTAGTTTTGTCAAGAAAAATGTATAGGGTCTATATCAATTGTTACTTTTTGTAACTGTTTGTAGTGTAAGGCTAGGTTACTTAGTAACATTTTTTTATTTGAACGGAGCAAAATATAATATCTATAATTATTGTTAATTTTTTCTATAGCACATTTTCCATAGCCTATTATTTCATAATCATTATCGTTTTCTTTGCTATTTTTTAAATGATTTGCCAAGTCTTCACATAAATTACTTGCTTCTATTTCGTTTTTTGATGCAATAATTAATCTTAATAGTCTTTTAAATGGTGGATAATTAGTTCTAAAAAATTTCTCATCTTCTAAAAATTCATCATAATTTTGTAAATATTTTTCAAAAAAATCTTTATTTTGAGTATTTATTAACACTTTAGCTTTTTTGCCTCTTCCTGCACGACCAGCTACTTGAATAGCAAGGGCAAGTGTATTTTCACGAGCTTTATAATCAGGATAGAATAAATATTCATCAAGTCCTAAAATAGCACAAAATGTAACATTTTTATAATCATGTCCTTTTGAGATTAGTTGAGTTCCTACTAAAATATCTATATTTCCTAATTCAAATTCTTCTAGTATTTCTTTAAGTTTAGTTGCCGAGCTTAATTCATCGCTATCTAATTTTGCAATATTTGCATTAGGTAAAGCCTTTTTTAATTCTTCGCATAATTGAGCTGTTCCTATTATTTTGCTTTCTAATATTTCGCTACCACAATTATCGCAAGTATTTTTTAAATACTCTTTTTTACCACAATAATGGCATTTATATGTTTTATTGTGTAAACTCATTGCCACAGAGCAATTAGGACAAACTTTTCTTGAATTACAATCCTTGCATACAACTTGACGATAATTACCACGCACAGGCAAAAATATCATACTTTGCTCTTTTTTATTTAAATTATCTTCTAATAAATCAAGTAAATTAGAGCTAGGTGTCTCAAGACTATCGTCAAAAAGAATTTCTTTTTCGCTTTGAAAATATGTGCCTTTTAATCTAAATTTATTTATATTTTGATTATAAAAACTTTGAAGGCTTGGTGTTGCAGAGCCTAAAACGATTTTTGCATTTGTAATACTTGCTAGATAAATTGCCAAATCTCTTGCGTTATAACATGGATATTTTGAAGATTTATACGAATTATCGTGTTCTTCATCTACGATAATTAATCCTAAATTACTAAAAGGTAAAAAAAGTGCTGACCTAGCACCAATTACTAAAGGCTTATTTCCTAATTCAAATTCTATTAAATCTTTTTGTTTTTTAGCCTTAGTAATTTTGCTATGCCAAGTAATGAATAAATCTTTAAAATATACTTTCATTCTTTTTTGCATTTGTGGAGTTAGGCTGATTTCTGGCATTAAAAACAATGCTTGTTTTCCTTCATTAAGGCATTCTTGAATTAATTTTGCATATATTTCAGTTTTTCCACTTCCTGTATCTCCAAAAACCAAATTCATTTTATTATTTTGTAAGCTATTTAGACACAAAAGTTGTTTTTCATTTAGTTGTAAATTTATATTTATATTTAAATTATTTTTAGTATTAGATATATTTTTGCTTAGTATAAAACTATCAAGACATAAAGATATATTAGCAGCGTAATATTTACTCATAAATTCTGCTAATTTCATTTGATTATCAGTTAGAAATTCATTGAAAATACTTATTATTTGTTTGGTGTTAAAAGTTGGCTTTTCACATTTATTCATAACAATTGCAAGACAATTTTTATTGTGTAATTTTACTTCAACCTTTGAAAATGGTTTAATTTCTTCATCACTTTCATAGGTTAAAGTTTCTAAATTATGTCCTAAAATCGCTACTTTATAATAATTCATCAAGAAGCTTTTTTGATACAAGGAATCATATTATTAATTGAATCAATTCTTTTACTATTACATTTATTACATACTGCTTCTACGCATATTAATTCTGATTTTATACTTCTATAAATAAATTTATAATATATATTAGAATTAAATGTGTATCTATATAGTTCCATTTTCTCATCTTTTATAAGATTACTATCTTTTTTTTCTTTATCTAAGTAATCTTGAAAATCTTTATCTGCTTGATAAGCTGAGTTATATAAATCAGTCCATGCAGAATATGTTACATTGCTTGTAGCTGTTGTTCTTGCTAAAAAAAGCCAACCTTTATTCTCATCTCCTCTATCTAAGCCATCTTTAAATAAAGATGTAAAAATTTTAGTAGGTTCAATTGGTTTTCCAGATGGATTTAAATTATCTAGATTATCATAGCTTGACACTTTCCCTACCATTACATTTTTTAGCAGTTGAGCGTTAATTTTTCCATTAATACCTTTTATTTCAGAATTTAAACTAGCTATATCAGATTTAAATTTTAAATCAAAAAAATTAGGTAAAGCTACAGCCGATAATATCCCGATAATAACTATCGCAAATATTAGTTCTATCATAGTAAAGGCTTTTTTATTTACTAGCATTTTACTCGCCTAATTTTTTACAAGGTAAAACTTTTGCACCTGGATACGAATTAAGGCATTTAAAAGTTCCTTTATTTTTATCGTATTCAAATACATAGCCATTTTTATTATTATCAGCATAATAAATAAAAGTTTCATTTACAACACTATTAGTCCAACCATCCCAACTACCTTGCTTAGACCCAAAAGTAACAGGGTTTTTTAACACTGCTGCAAAAAAACTATTGCTATTTTTCATATTATTTTGGCATGTTGTACCTTTATCACGCTTAGCGTCTAAGCATAAGCCCTCTGGGTATTTTGAAGTGCCATCTGTATAAAGGCTATTTTGCTTATATTGTTCTATGCCTGAACGAATTAAAGCTAGTGTTTCTTTTAATTTTAATATTTGTGCATCATCACGACCTGCAAATAATTTAGGAATAGCAACGCCAGCTAATATACCAATAATCACTATTACAAATATAATTTCCATCATACTCATAGCTTTTTTCATCTTATTCTCCTATTATAGAGCAATCTTCTGCTTTCCAACCGCTTAAGACCTTGCTTTTATCACACTTAAAGCTTCCATCACTTGCATCGTATTTAAAAAATACTGCTGTATTTTCTTTAGGTTTTGTAACAAATAATAAATCATCATCAGAGTTGTCCCAACCAACTGAATTTTTAGCTCTTCTATTAATTCCTTTTGCTACCTCATCAGCAAAAGCAGGAGCACCCTTACAACCACTACTGCATAATTTTGTAGGATATTCTTTGAAGCCTTTTTCTACATAAGAATTTCCAGCGTAGGCTTCAATACCTTTTCTAATAGCTTCAACTTGCTCTTTTAATTGCACTATATGTGCTGTGTCTTTATTAGCCATCATTTTAGGAATTGCAATTCCTGCTAATATTCCTATAACAGCAATAGCAAAAATCATTTCTATCATACTAAATGCTTTTTTCATCTATTTTTCCTTTATTGTTAAGAATATTTATAATATTTATTAATTCATTTGTTTGTTTTTGCAATTCTGAGTTAAGTTTTAAATTCTCTTCTTTAAGTTGTGAATTTTCTTCTTGTATTTTTTCAAATTCTTGCACTAATTGAAAGTGTGAGTAACTTTTTTTAAGATATAAATTAATAAATTGTGGTATTTCTATATTTTTTGTAGGGTTTTTTAGCTTATTTATATCATCATTTAAATAAGCTAAAAATTCTTTAGATGGAACATTAAAATTATAGCCCCTAGCTCCTAAGGTTATCGTAAATTTAGTTGTTGTTTCCAAGCACTTGCTCTATTGCTTTTAAGGTTTCTTCTTCAATTAGATTTTTATTTAATAACTCTTCTTCTAATTTACTAATTTCATATGATTGTGCTTCACATTTAGCTTTTGCTTGAGTTAATTCATTCATAAGTCTTTCGTTTTCGCTTACTAAATATTTATATTTTTCCATTAATTCTACTATTTTATTACTTAGTGTGCTTGTTATGTTATCGCTCATTTTGTTTATCCTTAATCAAATTTTAAAGCTGTGATTTTAATTATTTATAGTTAATATAATAATAAAAATTATTTTTTAGGATTAAAATGTTTGAGTTAATTAGTAATTATAAACCATCACCTGACCAAGCACAAGCAATAGAAAAAATTGTAAATAGTGTAAAAAACGGACAAAAATATCAAACTCTTTTAGGAGTTACAGGCTCGGGTAAAACCTTTACAATGGCAAATGTGATAAATAAACTTAAAATGCCTACTTTAATAATGAGCCATAACAAATCACTTTGTGCGCAATTATATAGCGAATTTAAAGGCTTTTTTGCGAATAATCATGTGGAGTATTTCATAAGCTATTATGATTATTATCAACCCGAAGCTTATATTCCTAGAACTGATACATTTATAGAAAAAGATAGCTCGGTTAATAATGATTTAGAAAGGCTTCGTTTAAGTTCAACTGCTTCGCTTTTAGCATACGATGATTGCGTTTGTATTGCAAGTGTAAGTGCTAATTATGGATTAGGAAATCCTGCTGAATATATTGATATGGTAGAGTTTTTTGAAGTAGGCAAATGTTATAAACAAAAAGAATTATTACTTCATTTAGTAGCTATGGGATATAGTAGAAATGATGCGTTTTTTGATAGGGGGAATTTCCGTGTAAATGGAGATATTATAGATATTTATCCAGCTTATTATGAAGATGATGCAATTCGCTTAGAATTTTTTGATGATGAATTAGAAAAAATTTATACTTTTAATACTTTTGATAATAAAAAAATAAAAGATTTAAATAAATTTACACTTTATGCTGCAAATCAATTTATAGTTGCTACTCCAACGCTTAAAAGAGCTTGTAAAGATATTAAAAATGAGCTTGATGAAAGATTAGAATACTTTAAAAAACAAGGCAAATTATTAGAAGCACAACGCTTAGAACAGCGAGTTGAATTTGATTTAGAAATGCTAGAAACTACAGGAATGACTAAAGGAATAGAAAATTATTCAAGACATTTAAGTGGGCTTAATGCAGGAGAAACTCCTTATACTTTATTTGATTATTTTAAAATAAAACAAAAGCCATTTTTAGTAATTGTAGATGAAAGCCATGTTAGTTTGCCACAATTTAGGGGAATGTTTGCAGGAGATAGAGCTAGAAAGGAAGTGCTAGTTGAATACGGCTTTAGATTGCCAAGTGCTTTAGATAATAGACCATTACAATTTGATGAATTTATTAATAAAGATTGCTTTTTTTTATTTGTGAGTGCAACCCCTGCTGAATTAGAGCTTGAGCTTAGCGGTGAGTGTGTTTATCAGCAAATTATGCGTCCAACAGGACTGCTTGACCCTGAAATTAGCATAATTGATAGCGAAAACCAAATAGAGCATTTATATGATGAGATTAAAAAGGTGATTGCAAGAAATGAGCGTGTATTAATCACAACACTTACAAAAAAAATGGCAGAAGAATTGCAAAGATACTACACAGAATTAGGGATAAAATGTAAATATATGCATTCTGATATTGATGCAATTGAGCGAAATGAATTAATAATTGGTCTTAGAAATGCAGATTTTGATGTGCTAATTGGAATTAACTTGCTTCGTGAAGGACTTGACTTACCTGAAGTTAGTCTTATAGCTATTTTAGACGCTGATAAGGAAGGCTTTTTACGCTCAACTACGAGTTTAATTCAAACAATGGGAAGAGCAGCTAGAAATGTCAATGGAAAAGTAATTTTATATGCTAAAAAAATCACAAAATCAATGCAAGAAGCAATAGATATTACGAGTGAGCGAAGAAGCTTGCAACAAGCTTATAATAAATTGCACAAAATTACTCCAAGAAGTGTTGAGCGAAAATTAGAAAAGACTTTAAAACAAAACGAAGATAATGTTTCTATAAAAAAATCAAAAATAGAAAAAATGCCAGCAAATGAGCGGGCTAAATTAGTAAATGAATTAAGAGAAAAAATGCACCTAGCAGCAAAAGAGCTTGATTTTGAACAAGCAGCATTTTATAGAGATGAGATTAAAAAACTAAGAAGTATTTAAAATTTTAAAATTAATAATTATTATTAATATTTTTTATTTAAAATATTAGTTCTTATTATCATTATTAAGGAGAACTAATGTTTAAAGGCTTATTAAAAAGCTTAGTTGTGGCGAGTGTTTTATGTGTTGGTGCTAATGCTAAAGTGGAAGTAATTAAAGATGTTTTAGATAGAGAAGTTAAGGTTGATTTACCTGCTAAAAGAATAGTTCTTGGATTTTACTATACTGACTTTTTAGCAGTAGGTGGTAAGGACGCTTTAAAAAATGTAGTAGGATTTTCTAAGGAAGTTTGGACTGGTTGGACTCCTGCTAGCTGGGACGCTTATATTAAAGTCTTGCCGGAGTTAAATAATATAGCTGATGTTGGAGAAGTTGAGCTAAGTACATTTTCAGTTGAAAAGGTATTATCTTTAAAACCTGATTTATTAGTATTAGCTGATTGGCAATATGAGATGATAAAAGACCAGCTTGAACCAATTAATAAAGCAAATATTCCTATTGTAATACTTGATTACAACCGCGAAAGTGTTGAAAGACACATAAGAAGCACCGAAGTTATAGGAAAAATTACAAACAACGAAGCAAGAGCAAATGAGCTTATAAGTTTTTATAAAGGCATAATTGATGATGTGCAAGAAAGAATTAAAAAAGCAAATCTTAAAAAGCCAAAAATTTATATAGAATTTGGAAATCTTGGTCCAAAAGAGCATAGTTATACTTTTGGTAAAGATATGTGGGGTGCTTTAATTGACCTTGCAGGTGGGGATAATATAGCAGCACCACTTGTAGAAAAATGGATGCCAATTCATCCTGAAGAAGTTTTAGCAAGTAAGCCTGATGTAATAATAATTGCTGGTCGTGAAACTGAACTTAAGAAAAATCCAGAAGCTATGGTAATGGGTATTGGAATTAATGAAGAAGAAGCAAATAAAAGGCTAAATGGTTTTAAAACTAGAGCAGGTTGGGATAGTTTGCCAGCTATAAAAGATAATAGACTTTTTGCAGTATATCAAGGAGCTAGTAGAACACTAGTTGATGCTTCTATGGTACAATTTATTGCTAAAGCTTTATATCCTGATTTATTCAAAGATATAGACCCTATTAAAACTTATATTGATTATCACAAAAAATATCTTCCGATAATTCCAACAGGTTCTTTTGGTATCCAAGCTAAGTGATAAAAGATGAATTTAAGTAAAGAAATAATCGCTCATAGAAAATATGAGCGAAAAAAAATTGTAATTATTGTATTTTTTATATTTTTGGGTATTTTGGGTTTTGTGTGTGATATAGCTGTAGGTCCATCTATGATAAGTCCTATTGAAGTTGTAAAATCAATTTTAAAAGCGTTTTTTATTGATATTGAAGTTGATAATACATCTTATATAATCACACATTCATTAAGATTACCTATGGCTGTTATGGCTTTAGTTGTGGGTGCTGCTTTAGGTTATGGTGGAGCATTAATTCAAACTTTACTTAACAATCCTATGGCAAGTCCATATACTTTAGGACTAGCTGCTGCGGCTGGTTTTGGAGCTTCACTTGTGATTGCATTTGGATTTGCAGGAATTAGTCTTTATTTTGCTGTTCCACTTGGTGCATTTACTATGACTATGGTTTGTTCTAGTGTTTTGTTTTTGTTTGCAAAATCAAGAGCTTTTAGTTCTGAAATGTTAATTTTAGTAGGTATTGCGCTTTTATTTTTATTTCAATCATTGTTATCTTTAGTGCAATACATAAGTGCTCCTGAAATTTCTCAACAAATTGTTTTTTGGCTTTTTGGCTCACTTCAAAAATCAAATTGGACTAATGTAATTATAGTTGGAGCGGTTACAATTATTTGTGTTATTTTACTTATAAAGGATAGTTGGGCGTTGTGTGCTTTTAGATTAGGTGAAAATAGGGCTGAAGTTTTGGGTGTTAATTTATCTTATCTTAGATTTAAAGCATTGCTAATTGTATCAATTATGAGTGCAACGGCTATTTCTTTTGTAGGAGTTATTGGATTTATTGGGCTTGTATCTCCTTATATAGCTAGAATGCTTGTAGGAGAAGACCAAAGATTTTATATGCTTACATCTATGTTAATTGGTGCTGTATTTTTAAGTTTTTCTTCTGTGATTTCAAAGATTATAGTAATAGGGACTTTATTTCCTATTGGAATTGTTACTTCTTTTGTTGGAGTGCCATTTTTCTTTTTTATAGTATATAGTAGGAGAAGGGTATGCTAATCTTAAAAGATGTAAATGTTAAAAGAGCTAATAATTTAATATTAGATAAAATCAATTTAGAATTTGAAAATGGAAAAATATATGCAATAATAGGTGCAAATGGTGCTGGTAAAAGTTCGCTTTTAGATGCAATTTTTGGCAGAGTAAAAGCAGATGGAAAAATTAGTTTAGATGATTTTATTTTAAATAAAAAAACTTATAAATCTTGGCAAAACAATATTGCTTATATGTTGCAAGATTTTAATTCTAATGCAAATCTTAGTGCTTTAGAAGTAGTTTTGCTTGGAAAATTAAAAAAATTAGGGCTTTTTATAAAAGATGAAGAATTAGAATTTGCATTGAATATAATGAAGGGTTTAAATATTAATCATTTAGCTAATAAAAATATAAACGCACTTTCAGGCGGACAAAGGCAGATGATAAGTTTTGCTCAAGTGTTAGCAAAAGAGCCAAAAGTATTATTACTTGATGAGCCTGTGAGTGCTTTAGATTTGCATTATCAATGCTTATTGCTTGAAGCTTTAAAGGAGCAAACCTATACTAAAAACTTAATTAGTATTGTTGTTTTGCACGATTTAAATTTAGCTTCAAGGTTTTGCGATGAGCTTATAGTTTTACATAAAAATTTAGTT
Organism: Campylobacter sp. RM12647; assembly: GCF_020138135.1. Classification (NCBI taxonomy): domain Bacteria; kingdom Pseudomonadati; phylum Campylobacterota; class Epsilonproteobacteria; order Campylobacterales; family Campylobacteraceae; genus Campylobacter; species Campylobacter sp. RM12647. The sequence goes on from NZ_JACGAS010000017.1 coordinate 16,827, forward strand.
TATCAAAAAGGTTTAGCAAATGATATTATCACAAAACAAATGTTAAAAGATTTATATGATGTAAATGTAAATGTTTTAGCTGATGAAAATAAGCCTTTAATATCACTTTTAGGAACAAAATGAAAATTTATATAGCAATGCAAGATATTTATAAAGAGGGCTCTATAGGTCTTAGAATACTTAAAAATGAGTTTTTGAGCTTGGGTTTTGAGTGTGAGTTTTTTGTGTGGCAAGAGTATGAGAATTTAAAAGATTGTGTTATTTTGCCACTTGGTGTTTGGGATTATTCTCTTAAAGTAGATGAGTTTTTGAGATTTTTAGATTTTTGTGAGCTAAATAATATTATTTTGATAAATAATACAAAATTAATTAGAAAAAACTTAGATAAATCATATTTACTAGATATAAAAGACGCTGTAAAATCTAATATTGTAGATATTAAAGATATAAAATTAAAGCCAAATCAAATCATAAAACCCTTAATAGGTCAAAGCGGAAATGGTGTAGCAAGGTTTAATGATGATATTAATTTACAATTTTATAAAGATAAAGCCTTAATTCAAGAATACATTAATCACGATAGCGAAGCTTGTTTGGTATTTTTTGAAGGGGCATATCAATATAGTATTTTAAGAACTAAAAATAATGATTTTAGAGCAAACTATAATTATGGTGTAAAAATAGATGATTTTAATCCAAGTGATGAACTTATATCTTTAGCTAGCAAATATATTCCAAAAGATAGCTTTTATGCAAGGTGTGATATATTTTTGGCTGATAGGTTTTATATAAATGAAATTGAATGTATTGAACCTGCTTTATATTTTGATAAAAAGCCAGAGTTTGCAAGTATTTTTGCAAATAAAATGAAAAAATATTTAAATTCCTTAAAAATTTAAGGAATTTGATTTTAAGAATTTTCTAGATATTTTTTACTAACTTCTGCATATTCTAAAGCTTGGTTTTTAATATCTTTTATTTCTTCATTGCTTAATTCTCTAACAACTTTTGCAGGACTTCCTTGAATTAATGAATTTGGTGGAAAAACTTTATTTTTAGTTACTAATGAATTTGCACCTATTATTGAGTTTTCATTAATAACTGCTCCATCCATAATCACACTTCCCATTCCTACTAATACATTAGAATTTATCGTGCAAGCGTGGATTATAGAGTTATGTCCAATGGTTACAAAATCCTTTATTATACAAGGTGTTTTAGGGCTAATCTCAACTCCTAGTTCATCATATAAAGCTCTTGCTACATGAATTGTAGAATTATCTTGGATATTTGTGTATTTTCCTATTTTTATATTAGCTACATCTGCACGAATAACTGCATTAAACCATATTGATGAATATTCATCAATTGTAGTATCTCCAATGATTTTAGCTCCATTTGCTACAAAAACTGATTTATTTAAATTAGGATAAAAACTATCGTATTTAACTAACATTTGCTTTCCTTAATAATAATTTTTATTATATAATATAAAAAAGGAGAAAATATGAAGAAAATATTAGTTGTATTTTTATTAAATATAATACTTTTTGCTGATTCTATTACTCAACATAAGGCTGATAAAATTCAAGATTCAAGACTATTTATTCAATCACACGATGGAAAATTATTTTGTCTTAGCCCTAAGTTAGCTGATGGAAGATTGCTAGTAGGTATGCAAGATTGCAAGAACTCAAGTATCACAAGATATGATGTATATAAAAGACTTGCTTTTAGATATAATGATAGCTGGGTTTGTGCGTCGCTTGGGGATAGAATGAAAAATGGCAAGATGGGGAGTGATTATGTAGAACTTCGCCCTTGTGTATTAAACGATAAATCTCAATGGTTTGATATTAATAACGATGCTTTTAGCTTAAAAGCATTTTCAAATATGAAAATTACAGAAAAAAACTTTTTATTAGTGGCTACTAAAAATAATTTTGGTAATAAAATAAAAATTTTTGAAGGTGTTATGAAAGAATGGCTTGAAGCTATTGCGCCACCTGTAAATTATGCTTTAAAAACACCAATATATTTTTATGTAGAAAATAGAACAAGTGGAGTTAGAACTAAGTATTATTTGGGTAAAAATAATGCAAATAAAAATAATCCAACTAATTTTTATTATGATTTTAGTTCAGGTAAAATTGCTTTATATAACAATGGTAATTTTGAATGTTTAAAGACCAATTTATCTAATTTAAATGCTAGTTATTTAAGATTTGAGAAATGTAATTTTGAAGATAGAGAGAATGATTTTTATTGGAATTTAAATCTATTTGATGGTTCTTTTATAGTGGATAATAAAAATAATATTTTAGAAGTTGCAAGGGGTAGTGATTTAGGAAGATTATTTGTTGTTACAAAAGATTATTATAAAATTAATCTTGCGGGAAGTTCTTTAAAGAATACTCAATTTTTCTTTGATAGTAGTGTGTATGATTTATGGAATTTTAATTATAGAAATGCGGGATTTAATTCGCACAAATGTGGAAATGAAAGAAGAGTAAAAAGAGATTTAAATTTCTTTAACTTAGCTAATTTTAATGTTTTAGATGATAATTGGATAAGAAGACTTTATGCAATAACAAGAACAAGTGATAGTAGCAATGATGCTAGTGGAATTTGTGGAATTTGTATGCTACAAACTTTTGAAATAGTATCTTTATTAACTCAAGTATATCCATATAATCCTGAACTAGAAAATAATAATCAAGGTTATTTATTTGATTATAGTGAGCATAGAAGTCCTTTTATATCTTTTCAAAGAAGAAATCCAGCATTATATAATCTAATGCAAGGAGCTTTTAACTTTTGGGGAAATGAGTTGGTATTCGGAGAGCCAATTTATCATAGAGGAGTTAGGGCGATTTGGGCTTTAACTAGAAATATATTGCCAAGATTTGATTGGAGTTTAAGTTCAGTTTATACTGGAGATGATATTGGTAGAGAATTAATAAGACTTACCCGCTCTCCTGCTGGTTCTTTATATATAGCTTTAGTAAGCCTTAGCAATGGTAGAGCTCACGCTATTCCTATAGTTATTACAAATCACGGGGTTGTGGTAATTCCAACAAATAATGAAAATATAAGCGAAGCAGAATATTTAGAATTAGTAAGACCTGCTAATAATTTAAGAAGTTTAGAGCTTTCTGTTACGGCAAATGGAAGATATCAAATAGAGGCATTAACTTTAATTGGTTTAGTTGGAAATAGAGATAATGTATTAGGAGAATACTTAAATCAGTTTGATTGCACTGGAGATGGTAGTTTTAGAAGGGGTAATGGTAATTTCTTAAATCCAAATAATGCAAATACTTGCAATAATGGAAGATGTGAATTAATGGAAATTGATTTTATGTTTAGCAATTAAGCTAAACATAATCTCTTGGCTTTTTTAAAGACGGGATAAAATATATAATTTTTTGTTTGATTGTTTTGATAATTTTGCCAAATTTAGAACGTCTTTTCAAATTAGCATTTTCATTTATTGAGCTTTGAAAATTAATATCTACATTAATTAATATCGGATACACAGCATAAGTATTAAATAATAATGTATTAGATGTGTAATGATCTGCGGCCATATATATTTTTTTTGTTTCGTTGAATAATTTTTCAGCTCCTTTTTTTGTTATATAATATCCATGAGTTCCGTTGCCTCTTCCAATTATCTTTCTTATATTCCAGTTTTTTATTTTATGATTAAATTTTAAAGAATAAGGTGTATTGATAATATAACCATCATCTCTATATTGTTGCCAATAATGTCCTAATAATATTAAATCAGTATTTTTTGGAAATTCATTTTTATATTTTAAAAATTCTAATAAATTTTCATCAAATATTGCATCATCTTCTAAAATAATTGCGTCTTCTAGATTTTGTTCTATAATTTTTTGATAACATAATCTATGGCTCATAGCACAGCCTATTTCGCCTAAATTTAATGGTTTTCTAAGATATTTTAATTGAATTTCAACTGAAGCTACGTTGTTTTTTATTTCATCTTCACTCAACGCTTTGCCATATACAGCTTTAATTATTTCATAATTAAGCCCTAAGCTTTCGCAAAGGGCTGTTATTTTTTGTCTTTTTTCTATATCTTGCTCAAGATTAATTATAAAGAATTTCAAGCAAATACGCCTTTTTGTGGCCCGCTTTTGCCACAACAATCTTTATATTTCTTACCACTACCACAAGCACAAGGTTCATTTCTTGATTGCTTTTTGATAGGTTTTTCAATTTCTTGAATTTCTTCATTAGTTTCAGGCATTCTTAGTTGAATTATTAGTAATACTTTTATACTTTCACTTTTAATTCTTTCAACTAGCTCCATAAATAAATTATAACTTTCTCTTTTATATTCTACTAATGGGTCTTTTTGATTATATCCACGAAGACCAATACCTGTTTTTAAAATATCCATTTGATACAAATGCTCTCTCCAAGCACCATCTAAAACTTGTAGATATAATAATTTTTCAATTCTTTCCTTTTCACTATCAGGAACTATGCTAAATTTAACTTTTAACATAGTAGTTATTGCATCAATAATAACACTTCTGCTTTCTTCTGTGTTTAAAGTTTTTAATAATTCTAAATCTAGATCTAAATTAATTTCATTTTTGAATAATTCTACTAAATTTTCAGCACTTAAATCATTTAAGTTATGAATTAAATAATCCACATATTCAGCTATGTTTTGCTCAACTTTTGTCTCAATATCATAATTTGTATCTAGCAATTCATTTCTATATTTATATATAGTTTTTCTTTGTTCGTTTGCTACATCATCATATTCAAGTATATGTTTTCTACTTTCAAAATGAAGATTTTCTACCTTTTTTTGAGCACTTGCTACTGCACGAGTTACAAGTGAGCTTTCTATGCTTTCACCTTCAGCGATTTTTAATCTAGTAAAAATTGCTTTTAGCTTATCTCCACCAAAAATTCTTAATAAATTATCTTCAAGACTTAAATAAAATCTACTAACACCAGGATCACCTTGTCTTCCAGCACGACCACGCAATTGATTGTCAATTCTACGGCTTTCGTGTCTTTCAGTTCCTATTATATATAAGCCACCTAATTCTCTAATTTCATCAGTAATTTTTATATCAACACCACGACCAGCCATATTAGTTGCAATAGTAACTGCTCCTTTTTTACCTGCATCTTTAATAATTTCTGCTTCGTGAGCGTGATTTTTAGCATTTAATACATTGTGAGCTATTTTTGCCTTTTTTAAATACTCGTGTAAAAGCTCGCTTTTTTCAATACTTGCAGTTCCAACTAATACAGGTTGTCCTTTTGCGTTAGCTTTTTTTATTTCATCAACTACGGCTTTAAATTTCTCATCTTGAGTTTTATAAATTAAATCATCTAAATCTTTTCTAATTACAGGCACATTAGTCGGGATTGTAATTACATCAAGGTTGTATATTTGAGAAAACTCAGTTGCTTCAGTTTGAGCTGTTCCTGTCATACCAGCAAGTTTTTCATACATTCTAAAGTAATTTTGGTAGGTAATATCTGCTAAAGTTTGACTTTCTTCTTGGATTTTAACCCCTTCTTTAGCTTCAAGTGCTTGATGTAAACCTTCGCTAAAGCGTCTTCCTTCGCTAATACGACCTGTGAATTCATCTACAATCATTACTTCGCCATCTTTAACAACATAATGAGTATCTTTTAAAAATAAATTATTAGCCTTTAAAGCTTGGTCTAATTGATGAGCTAAAATAGCATTATCAAGACTATATAAATTATCAACTCCAAATAGTTTTTCTGCTTTTGAAATTCCTTGCTCTGTAATTAAAATAGTTCTATTTTTCTCATCTGCTATAAAATCTCCACTAGGTTTTTCTTTAGGATCATCTGGTGCAACTCCGCGAACCATTTGCTTAGCTACTTCATTAGCTCTTATATAGCCATCTAATGTTCTATTGGTTGGCCCTGAAATTATTAATGGAGTTCTAGCTTCATCTATTAAAATACTATCAACTTCATCAACTATTACAAAATAATGTCCCCTTTGAACTTTATCTTCAGCATCAAAGCACATATTATCTCTTAAATAATCAAAACCAAATTCACTATTAGTCCCATAAACAATATCACACGCATAAACAGCTTTTCTATTTCTATGGTCGTTTCCTACTAAAATACCAACACTAAAACCAAGAAAATTATATATAGCACTCATCTCATTAGCATCTCTTGCTGCTAGATAATCATTTGTTGTTACTACATGAACGCCTTTTTTTGTCATTGCGTTTAATACCACAGGTAAGGTTGCTACTAAGGTTTTTCCTTCCCCTGTTTTCATTTCTGCTATGCTTTTATCATTTAAAACCATACCGCCTATTAATTGCACATCATAATGTCTCATTCCAAGCGTTCTTTTGCTAACTTCTCTTACTATTGCAAATACATCTTCTAAAACTAAATCTAAATTATTATTGTCTTCAAGCACTTTATTTTGTAGGTTTTGAAATTCGCTTTTAATTTCTTCATCATTTAATTTTTGATATTTTTCTTCTAAAGAATTTATTTTTAATACTCTTTTTTTGTAGGCTTTAAGAAGTCTATCGTTACGAGTTCCAAATATACATTTTGCTATATTTTTAAACATTTAAATTTACCTCTTGGTTTTGATTTTTGAATATAATTATATTTGTTAAAATAAATAAAAGGATATTTAAAAGGTATTTAAATGATTATTAAAAAAATCTTTTTGCTTTGTATTTGTGGAATTTTTGCTTTTGCATTTAAAATTGATAATATAAATTACAATAGTTTTGAAGCTGATTTTATTCAAAAAGTAGTTGATTTGAGTAATAAAACTTTAATATATGAAGGTAAATTTTATTATCAAAATGAAAAAAGTTTATGGCAATACTTAAACCCTGATGAAAAAAAAGTTTATATTACTAAAAATGAAGTTGTAATAATTGATGATGACTTAGAACAAGTAATTATTAGTAAAGAACAAATTGATTTAACAAATATTTTAAAAAATGTTTCTTTATATGAAAAAAAAGAAGATTTTGTAATCTATAAAGCTAAGTATGATAATATAATTTATTATGTAAAAGTGCTTAATAATCTTTTAACAAATATAAGTTATAAAGATGAATTAGATAATCAAGTAAGCATAGATTTTATAAATTCAAAAATTAATTTAAAAATAAATGATGATATTTTTAAATATAGTATTCCAAAAAATTATGATGTAATAAGGTGAGGTTATGGTAATAGATATTGATTTAAAAGATAAAGCATATAAAGTTTATATAGATGAAGAATTAAAAATAAATAAAGATTATGTAATTTTAACTAATACAACTTTAGAAAAACTATACTTAAATGATGTTTTACAAAAAATAGGAAAACAACCAAAAGCGATAATAGTTATACCAGATGGAGAAGAATACAAAAATCAAGAAAGCGTTAATTATATTTTAGAAGAACTATTTAAAGCTGAAATTAGTAGAAATGATTTGCTAATTAATCTTGGCGGCGGGGTAATTAGCGATATTGGTGGCTTTGTAGCTAGTATTTATAAGCGTGGAATAAAACATATAAATATAGCTACAACCTTACTTGCTAGTGTTGATGCAGCAGTAGGTGGTAAAACAGGCATAAACAATGCTTATGGCAAAAATCTAATAGGCACATTCAAGCAACCTAGTGCTGTTTATATTTTCACAAATTATTTTAAGACTTTAAAAAAGGCTGAATTAAGTGCTGCTATGGCTGAAGTTATTAAAATGGCTGTTTGTTTTGATTTGGATTTTTATAATAAATTAAGCAAATTAAGTTTTGATGATATTTTTGATAATATCTTAGAATTTGTAGAAAAATCAATAAAAATTAAAGCAAATGTGGTAATAAATGATGAGTTTGAAGATAATCTTAGAATGAAACTAAATTATGGTCATACTTTTGCTCATGTTATAGAAAATGAGACGAATTATAAAGGCTATTTACACGGAGAAGCTGTTGCTATTGGTATGGTTATGGCTAATAAATTGGCTTGTAATTTAGGTTTAATTTCAAAAGAATTTGAAATAAGTATTTTAAATACTTTAAAGAATTTTAATCTACCTACATTTTATAAAATCAATTCATCTTCTAAATTCTATGAAGGATTTTTTCAAGACAAAAAAACTCTAAGTGGAAAAATCAATTTTATTTTACCTAGCAAAGAAGATTTAAGCATTATTAAAAATGATATTTCAAAAGATGAAATATTAAAAGTTTTAAGGGAATTTGAATGAGATTTTTATTAGCTTTTTTTGTTTTTGTAACTTTTATTTATGCAGAAAATACAGAAGAATTTACAAAAAACCTTGAGGGCGTGTATTCTGTCAAGGAAAAATTGCATATTATAAATAATGAATTAAAAGACAATATCACTATAAAAAATTATAAAAATTACCAAGAATATTTAAGATTAAAAAATGAATTAAAAGAAGCAAATGAAAATTTATTAAAAGCTAAAAAAACTCAAAAAGAACAATTAGAAAATACCATAAAATCACTTGAAGATAAACTAAGTGTATTAAAAGATTATGAAAGCTACAGCGTAGTAAAGTATTTAAATCTACCTAGTGAGCCTACTGAATATAAAAAGATTTCAAATATTTATTTAGTTATTGAAGGTTTATCAGAGCGTAAAGAATTAGCTAATGAGAAAAAAGAATATGAAATAAAATTAAAAGATTTTACTACATTAGTATCTAAAATAGATAAGAAAACAAAGCTTTTACAAGAACTATATGACATTGAGCCAAGTGAGAATTTAAGTCAAGAATTAGTATATTCTATAAAAGAATTAAATGATTATAAAAGCGCTTTAGAAAATATCACAAATGCTTTTGAGATATTTAAAGTTAAGGCAAATAACACAATTAAGCTTATAAATAACGATATAAAAAAGCAATATGATAGTGCTATATTTTTTATAGCAATTATTATTTGTATATTTATTGCTAGGTATTTATTAGGCTTGATGCTTAGAAAATATGTTGATGATAAAGATAAAGTTTATACTTCTTTCAAGATTTTAAATATATTTACTTTTATTATTGTTTCTATGTTTTCTATATTTTATTTTGTTGAAAATATAAGCTATTTAGTAAGCGTATTAGGATTTGCATCAGCTGGTCTTGCTATTGCTATGAAAGATATGTTTATGAGCTTACTTGGTTGGGCTACTTTACAATTTGGTGGTGGCTTTCATGTAGGTGATAGGGTAAAGGTTAGTAAAAATGGAGTTACTTATGTAGGAGATATTATTGATATTTCTTTACTTAAGATGACTATATACGAAGATGTTACATATACTACTTTTTTGACAAATCGTCGTGCTGGAAGAATTATTTACATACCAAATCACTATATTTTCACAGAATTAATATCAAATTATAATTATTCTTATATGAAAACCGTTTGGGATGGAATAGATATAGTAATAGATTTTTCAAGCAATCTTGAAAAGGCAAAACAAATAATTTTAGAATCAGCTAGTTCTCATACTCAAGCATTCAGCGATAGTGCAAAAAAAGCAATTCAAAAAATGAGAAATCATTATCAAATGAAAAATTCAGGAACAGACCCGAAATTATTTGTAATGCTAGAGCAATACGGGATTAAAATATCTATTTGGTATATGACAAATTCAAGAGAAGCTCTTAAAATGCGTTCAATAGTAAGTGAAGAAATTATTAAAAGATTAAAAGCAAGTGATGATATAAAATTAGCTTTCCCATCACAAACTATTTATATGGATAAAAGAAATAATCAGCCATTTTTAAAGGATAATAATGAAAATATATATTAAAACTTTTGGTTGTAGAACCAATATTTACGATAGCGAACTAATCAAAAGCTATATAAAAGATAATGAAATAATAAATGATGAATTACAAGCTGATATGATAGTAATTAATTCTTGCACGGTTACTAATCAAGCTGATTTAGGCTTAAAGCAATATATAAGACATATTAAAAATCATAATCCAAATACTAAATTCATCTTAACAGGTTGTGCTGCAGCAAGTATTGGTAAAAACTTATATGATAGCAAAATAGTTGATGGTGTAATGGGTGCGTCTTTAAAATCAAATATAAATAAGTTCATACTAAATCCAAAGGAATTTGATTTAGGAAATTTAAATTTCATAGATGAAAAAATAGTAAGCAATTACGAAAACCACACAAAAGCATTTGTTAAAATCCAAGAAGGCTGCGATTTTGCTTGTTCTTATTGTATTATTCCTAGTGTAAGGGGCGGGGCTAGAAGCCTAAAATTAGAGCAAATTATAAATCAGATAAAAACCCTAGCTAATAATGGTTATAAAGAAGTAGTTTTAACAGGCACAAATATAGGTAGTTACGGAAAAGATTTAAATCTATCTTTAGCAAAATTGCTTAAAGAAATTAGCAAAATAAATGGGATTAAAAGAGTTCGTTTAGGTAGCATTGAGCCGGTTCAAATTGATGATGAGTTTAAAGAATTATTAGACGAAGATTTTATTGAAAAACATCTTCACATAGCCTTACAACACACAAATGAAAAAATGCTAAAACTAATGCAAAGAAGAAATAAAGCTTATAAAGACTTAGAATTATTTGAATATTTAGCTAATAAAGGCTATGCCTTAGGCACTGATTATATAGTAGGTCATCCAGGTGAGAGTGATGAAATATGGGCTGATGCTATTAATAATTTTAAGAAATTCCCTATAACTCATCTTCACGCTTTTGTGTATTCTAAAAGAGACGGGACAAAAAGCGTAGAATTAGCAAAGACTTTAGGCGAAGTTGATAAAAATATCTCAAAGCAAAGATTAAATGAGATTAAAGAAATTACTAGATTAAAAAATTATGAATTTAGAAAAAATCAAAAAGATTTAATAGTATTAGTAGAGCAGTTTAAAGACGGCTATTATCAAGGATACGACCAATATTTTAATTTAATTAAAATCAAATCAGATAAAGACTTATTAAAAACTTGGATAAATATTAAAGATTACGAGGTAGAAATTGACAAAAATAAAGCCATTTACTAAAAATATCAAAATAATAATCGCTTGCATAATTCTTGCAATTATAGCTTTAGGAATATTTTCGCTAAGTAAAAAAGAGCAAAATATATCTTTAAATGAGTTTTCATCATTAGAATTAAAAAATATTTCAAATGCTTACATTTATGAAAATATGCTTTATTTTTCAATAAATGATAAAGATTATAAAATTCTAGCTGATGAAGAAATAATCAAAAAAATCTTAAAATACAAAAGCGTAGAAAATAAAACAGAATTTGATTATTCAATAATTTTAGTTTTTATTATGATAATAATTTTTATTTATTATCTAATATATTTAAGAAATCTTAGCACAAAACAAGGCATATCAAATCATCCAATTAATAATGTCTTAAAGCCTGAATTTAGATTTGTTATCAAAACAGATAGTAATTTTAATGATGTTATAGGTCAGTTTAAAGCCAAAGAAGAATTAAGAAAATTAAGCTCTATTTTTAAAACTAACAACCCTTGCTTGATAAAAGGAGTTTTATTAACAGGTGCTAGTGGAGTAGGTAAGACTATGTTAGCAAGAGCTTTAGCAAATGAGTGTGGAGTTAATTTTTTATACCAAAGCGCAAGTAGCTTTAACGAAATTTTTGTAGGTCTTGGAGCAAAAAGGGTTAGAGAATTGTTTGCAAATGCTAAAAAATTAGCACCTTGTATAGTTTTTATTGATGAAATTGACGCACTTGGAAAGCAGCGTGGCAATGCTTTAGCAAACGATAGTGAAAATACACTTAATGAATTGCTAACTCAAATAGACGGCTTTGCAGAGCTTAAAAATGTCTTAGTAATTGCTGCTACAAATAGAGCTGATGTTTTAGATACAGCTTTACTTAGAAGATTTGATAAAAAAATTCATTTTACCTTACCAAATTATAGCGACAGAATAGAGTTCTTTAAACAACTTGTTAAAAAAGATTTAATAAGTTCTGATTTTAATTTAGATTATTTAGCTTATATTTCAAAAGGTTTTAGTGGAGCTTCTTTTAAAAGCTTAGAAAATGAATTGTTACTAAGAGATAGATTAAGCGAAAGAGAAATAATAAATGAAATTTTAGTGATAAAACACGGCATTAGCGAAGATTTAGAATTAAGCGAAAACGAGCAATATATTCAAGCTATTTATCAAGCAGGTAAAATCACTATGGCAAAGATTTGTGATGCGAATTTGATTTATGCTAATTTATTTACATTTGAGTATTTTTATCCAAACGAGCATATAAAATCATTTTCAGAAATAAAAAATGAAATCAAAATTCTTTTATCAGGAATGTTAGCAAATGAATTATTTTTAGGCGAAAATTACAATAATTTTTCTAAAGATAGAGATAAAATACAAGAATTAAGCAAATTTTATGTGGAATTTGAAATATCATCTTTAGAAGAAGAATGTAAGGAATATTTAAAAGCTTATGAAGAAGAGATTAAAAATACAGCAAATGAATTGCTTTTAAATAAAGAAATATTTTTTTAAAGGATAAAAATGGATATTATAAAAATAGGGATAATTACGAGTTCAGATAGAGCAAGTGCAGGAGTTTATGAAGATATTAGTGGAGCAGAGATTAGAAAAATTATGCAAGAATATTTATTAAATGAAATTGATTTTAAATACTCATTAATCCCTGATGAAGAAGAGCTGATTACAAATGAGATTATTAAAATGTCTGATGAATTTGAATGCGATTTGGTATTTACCACAGGTGGAACAGGACCAGCTTTAAGAGATGTTACACCAGAAGCAACAAAAAAAGCAATCGAGCGTGAATTACCAGGCTTTGGAGAATTAATGCGTGCAAGCTCACTTAAGATTGTCCCAACAGCAATCCTAAGCCGTCAATTAGCAGGGACAAGGGGTAAAACTCTAATAATCAATCTCCCAGGTAAGCCAAAAGCAATTCGTGAATGTATAGAGCCTATTTTTCCTGCGATACCATATTGCCTAGACTTAATGAATGCAAGTTATATAAATGAGAGCGAAAATGCACCAAAGGTATTTAGACCTAAAAGTAAGTAAAAAATATTCAAAAATGCACACAAGTGCAATAATTATTTAATAAAAAAAATTATAATTTAAAACTTTAATTTTTTAAGGAGAATAATATGAATAGGAAAATTGTGTTTTCATTAGTATTATTATCGGCTTTTTCTTATGCAAATGCAGAGAATAGAGTGGAATTACAAATAGGTATAGTGGATACTGATAATGCAAATCAGCATAGTAATCACTTAAATAAATGTATTAATTCTGTGCCTGGCAACAGAAGTGTTGATGGCTTAAACGATTGTGCTAAGCTAAGAAAGATGAACGATAAATTTTATGTTCAATGTTTTGCAAACCCAGATATAAGTGATGATACTTACAAAACTTTGTCTGAAAATTCGAGTTATTTCCATTTAATAAATATCTTAACTCAAAAAGGCGATGTTGTTAAAAACCCAGAAAAGGTTAGATATGAAGCATTAAGACAATGTGGAGTTAGCTATTTTGATGCTAGAATGTATTCAGCTTATAAAATGGCTGTAAAATATACACCTTATGATGAAGCTAGAAATTTTATTGTTAGTTATCGAGATAAAGTAATTCAACCAAAAATTTCTAGCGCATCTGAAGTATGTAAAAGAGTTTTAAATGCGGAATTGAATTATATAAATAATTCTCAAAAAGGCTTAGATGATATTGATTACGACCCATATTATGCTGCAGTTGGTTTTAGAACACCTGAAGTTCAAAATTTTTCATCTAGTAAAACATTTTCAACTAATGTTAAGTTAAAATCAGATTTAGATGGTAATGATAAGAAAAAGTTTATAGAAGAATATTATAAAGAATTTCATGCAAATACAACAGGTAGAGTTATAGTTTCAAGTAGTCCAACTGTTATTAATAGTCAATATTTAGTGTATTTATTAGACCAAAATGAGTTTGCAGGTAGCAATGGTTGGGTATATAGAAACTTTTCAAATGTTGTTGGTGATAAAACAAATGCAGGTGATATTCAAGGAATGAAAGGTTGTTCTAGTTTATCAAATGTTAGTTTAACAACTTATAGTATTGCTTCTTGGGACGTTAATAAATTAATTTTTGTTAATGAAAATTATAATAACTCTGTAGTATTAGGTGTTTGTGATGTTTATAATAAATATTTAGAATTAAACAATAATCCTAATACTTTTGCTAAAGACAGAGCTTTAGAAGCTATAATTTTAAAGAATTCAAAAATTAAACCTTTTGATTATGGTGATTTGCTATCAGATTATAATGATAATAAAAATGGCAATCGTGTGAATGATTATGCCGGTGGTGTTAGCAAGTGCTATAATTATGATTTAGAGCATTATTCATCACAATATTCAAGAGCTAATTATTTTGATTATTTAAATCAAGAAGATTTTAGAAAAGATGATGCTAAGGAGATTGTAAGAAAAAATTATGTGTTTAGTATTCACAAAAATAACACTACTAGAAAAGGTATTGTTTTAGGAGATGATGATACTTATAATTTCAGTGTAAATGTTAGACCTTCATTTGTAACTAACAAACAATATAATTCTCAAGGAAAAGGGTCTGTTGTAACTACACAAGTATCAAATCTAGCTGTTAAATTTATCCCTGATGCTAATTATTATCAAATAACAAATGAAGCAAATCAAACTGATAAAAAAGATAGCAAACCTTTAAAAGTTACTAATTTAGATGATGTATATATTGCTTTAAATAATAATAAAACTCCATTTAACGCTGAAGATAGAAAAGCAAATAATATTTCAGTTAAATATTATTTAACAAGTTTTGAATTAACAAAGCAAAGAATGGCAGATGCGAATGGTGCAGTAGATTCTAAAACAGAAGTGATTTCAACCAATACTAAATATGAATTAGTTCAGAAAGAAAACATAGCTGGTTTTGGATTAAAATTTACAAAAGATACATTCAAAAAACTAGCTAAAATTGATGATAATGATTTATTAAAAGGTAATATTTATAAATTCACATTTAAACCTTTAGAAATTGTAGAAGAAATTACCGAAACAAATAGAGAAGAAGTATGTCCAACAAGTGGTGCTTGCAAAATTCAAGAAGTAAAAAGAACTTATGAAAGACCAATGTTTCAAGCTTCAGGTGTTGATATTGTAAAAGGTGCTCCAAAGGGTAGTGTAGAAATTATCTTAGGTCATAGTGAAATGCCAAATGGTATTAATTTTGGAACAGCTTATAATAATATTGATGCTACTAAAATATTAGAAAATAATAAAATTGCTTCAAATACAAAGGTAGCTGATAAGATTTATACAAGAACAAGTAGCCAAGATATATATTTAGGCTTTACAAAACCAGATGTTAAAGTTCTTTATAATCAATACATTAAGTTTTATAATGGTTCTGATGAGTTAAATGCAGATATTTATAATGGAAGTAAAAAACTTTCAAAATCAACTACAGAATGTAAAGGTTATTATCCAATTGATAACAAAATGGTTCTACATTTAAAAGACAAATTAGCTGTAAATCAAAATTATCAATATAGATACGAAATTGCAGAATATGATAGCATTTTTGAAGAATGCTCAGTATTAGGCGATAGAAGTTCAAATACATTCTCAATTAGACCAGATAGTATTACTTATAAAGTAGGCACACTTGATACATTTGATAAAAAAGCAGGTAAAGAAGATAAAAAATATCCAAACAATAATGTAACTTTCACTGCGGATTTAAAAGATGATAGATTTGGAATTAGTGTTGCAGAATTAAAAGTAAGTGATTCAAAAGGTAGTGTTAAGAAATTCTATTTAGAAGATAAAAACTCAGTTCAACTAAATCAAGTTGGCTCAAAATCTACTACTAGAACATTTGTTGATTTTAATAAAGCAAATGGTAATTTTGATATAAAAACCGTGTTTCCTTTAGTAACAGATGCTCAAATAGCATTCTCTGAAAATAAATTTACTATAGGAGATTTAGAACAAGATTTATGTGTAAATTCTAATGTTGCTGTAGATATTACTAATGCTAATAAGATTAATTCAGATGGTAAAATTAACTGCCAAACTCCAGGTAATGAACTTACTGTTAATTTTATAGCAGATGAGACATTAGGCTTACAAATTGATAATACAAATATGGCTATTAGACCTTATTTAGTAAATAAAAGCTTTACAAATTATGTTCCATTTAGCGATAACGACTCTGAAAGATTGGCATTGCCATTGCAAGTATCTAATAAAAATACTAATAATTATTTTTATAAAAAATTTGCTAATGATGATGCAACTCTAAATATTACTTTAGGATATGAGCCAACACCAAATGTAAATAAAGTAATCATTAAAGCTGATTCTGAAACTTTAGGCGTAACAGCTACAAGTGGAACAAAAGGCGGATTTAAGGTAACTGGATTAAATAGTGGATTTGACAATGCTTTAAGTTTAATTGACCCAAGTGCTAAACTAAGCACCTATGATGATAGCAAGTTTAATGCAAAAGAATTTGGTAAAATTTTAGTTAAAATTGGCTATCCAAAATATGATGGAACTAAGCCTAATTTAGACCCTAAATTCTTAATAAAATCTGCAGAAGCAAAAATTGTTTTTAATGGTGGCGGTAGTTTACCTGTAAGTAATTTATTAACAAATCCTTATGAGTTTGCTTTCACAGGCTTATTCTTTAAAGATTTAAATAAAAATACAGGTAAAACTCGCAAAATTAGTGAAACTGATGCTTGGTTGTTTAAATATGAAAATAACAAATTTGTAAAAATGGATTCTAAGAATTTGAACAATTACTCAAAAGTATATAATGATGCTAAAGGTGGATTTAGCTTTATTTCTGATTATTCTAAAACGGAAATAGCAGGAGATACTTACAAAGTTCCAACTAATTTAGAAAACAACCAATATATAAAAGATACTTTAAGATTTAGAGTAAAAGATAAGGCATTTAGTTATCTTGATTCTGATGCTACATTTACAATTGAGTTTGTAAAATAATTCTTTAGCCCTTAGTTTATCTAAGGGCTTTTATTTTTAACATATATTTTCTTATTAATTTATTTACTATTTTTTAACATTATTTTAACTTAACATAAATAAAATTAGCGATTTTAATTATTAAAATATTAAAGGGGCTATATGAAATTATCTTACAAAATTACTTTATTTGCTTTTGTTTCATTATTGATTATCAATTTAAGCGCTATTTTAGTAGCTAGTAAAGGTATGAATGGATTAGACAATATTGCTCAAGAAGCTCTTGATAATATGAGTGTTGATGATGCGAAAAAAACAGCAGTTAGTATTACTAGCTTAATTACTTCAATGTCTAAAAAAATTCATTCAACAAGTGAAAATCAAGAAAGTTATAATAAAAATATTCTTACATTTTTAAGTGAATTAGACTTAAAAAATCGCTCTGTTAATTTATTTGTAATTAATAAAAAAGGCGAATATGTAATGCACTATCTAAAAGATAGAATTGGTGAAAATGCTTATAATAAAAAAGATTCTAATGGTAAATTATACATACAAGAAATAATTCAAACAGCAAATAATGGTGGTGGATTTGTAACAACCCATATGAAAGCTGATAAGACAAGACCAGAAAGAGATGTGGTGTATTATGTAGAAAAAGATAGTTTCAATGATTATGTATATATAAGCGTAATTTACTTAGTAGAAGCTAAAGAAGAAATAGCAGAAATTAGTGCAAAAGTATTAGATAAGAAAAATGAAGTTGTTTTAAACTATTCTGTATTTGCAGTTATTTTATGTATTATTATTCTTGCTTTATGGCTGATTGTTATTAGAATTTGGATTAGCAAACCATTAAATGAACTAACCCAAAAAGCTTATGATTTATCTAAAGGAGATGGGGATTTAACTAAACTTTTAGAGATAAAAGGCAAAGATGAAATAGCAAGTGCTAGTAAAGCTATAAATGATTTTATCGGTAAGATTAGAATTTTAATTAACGAAGTAAAACAAATATCTTATGAAAACAAAACAATAGCAGCCGAGCTTAGTAGTGTTAGTATGCAAACAGGAAAAAGAAGTGAAGAAAGCTTTAATATAGTTGAAAATGTTGTTGAAGAAGGTAAATTAACTAAGGATAGTTTATCATCAGGCATAAATAGTGCTAATGATAGTAAAAATGAACTAAGAGGTAGCACAACTAGTATTCACGAGACCATTAATGCTATTAATTCATTAACTAATCAAATAAATCATAGTGCTGATATAGAAAGTGCTTTAGCTAGTAAAATTGAGCAATTAAGCCGTGATGCTGATAATGTTAAATCTATTTTAGAAATAATTAATGATGTAGCAGACCAGACTAACTTACTTGCATTAAATGCTGCAATTGAAGCAGCAAGAGCAGGAGAGCATGGGCGTGGATTTGCCGTAGTAGCTGATGAAGTAAGAAGCCTAGCAGAAAGAACTCAAAAAAGCCTTAGTGAAATAAATGCAACAATAAGCGTTATAGTTCAAGGTATTAAAGATGCAAGCGAGCAAATGAGTGATAACTCTAAGCAAATTGGCAATCTAACAAATGTTGCAAATGGTAGTGAAGAGCTAATTAAAAATATGGAACAAAAATTAAAAGAAGCAATAATTAGTAGCGATAAGACTGTGGATAATTATATTAACGCTAGCAAACAAATTGAAGATATTTTAAATGAAGTTTCGCAAATTGCAAAAATTACTAATGAAAACGCAAGAAGTGTAGAAGAAATAGCAAAAGCTGCAAGTCAATTAACTAATATCAGCGAAGAATTAGATAAAAAATTAAGCGAATTTAAATCATAATATATTCTTGCTAAGATTTTGTATTTAAGGAGTTTTAATGTCTTGGATATACTTAATCTTAGCAGGTGCTTTTGAGATTGGTTGGCCTATTGGCTTTAAATTAGCTAGTAATGGCTCAAAAATATGGATAGTGTTTTCTATAGTATCAATGGGGCTTAGCGGGTTATTTTTGTATTTAGCGCAAAAAAATATTCCTATCAGCACAGCTTATATTGTATGGAGTGGTATTGGTGGGTTAGGAACGGCTTTGATTGGGATTATGATTTTTAATGATAGTATTAGCTTTTTAAAACTTATGTTTTTAAGTCTTATATTAATAGGGTTAGTTGGAATTAAAATTGTAAGTTGATTTAGTAATATAGTTATATTTTAATATCAAATAATTTATTTACTAACTAATTTTTATATTTTTATAAAAATTAAAGTAAATTTGTAAATTTTTTTACTTTTTCTTAATTTTATCAATACCCCCCCCCCATTTTATTAGTAATTCATTAACCTTTATGTATTGATTTTTAATTATAATAAGGCATTTTTCATTTATTTTTTTAGGGGAGAAAATGAATAGAACTATAAAATTATCTTTAATAGCTTTTATATTAGTGGGGGGGGGTAATTTAGCCCTTGCTGATACTATCCCAAGCACTGCTATAAATTCTTTAGCGTATCATAAGATAACTTTGAATAGTAAGCAATCTATTGTAAGTAATACTTATAATAAAGCTACTGATATAACTTTTACAAGTAATAATACTGGTACTTACATTACTTTAGGTGAAAAAAGTAAAGAGCATACAATTAAAGATGTTAATATTAATCTTACTCAAGATAATGGAAGAATTTGGACTCAAGGTAATTTAACTTTAAATAATATGAATATATCTAAGGTAAGTAATTCAAATCATGGCTTTATTGTTGATAATAATGCGAATGTAAAAATGGTAGGTGGAAGTTTAAAAAATATTGCTATAAATCTAGGTAGTTCAACTACTGCTCGTAATGGTAATGTTATTTTAGATGGAGTTATTATTGATAATATAAAATATGGTTACAATACTCAAAAAGACGCTAATTTTTCAATATTAAACTCAACTATAAATAATGGTGATTTTAATTATAAAACTACTTTTGATAACTCACAAGTTAATGGCAATATTAGTGGTGAGCTTAATTTTACAAACAAATCAAAAATTAATGCAACTATTAGCAGTGGTAATATTACTTTAGATAATTCAGAAATAAGTGGAAGTATAAACGCAGGTAATCTAACTGCTAATAATAATTCTAAAATTAATGCAACTATTACTCTTAATAATGGTAATCTTACTTTAGATAATTCAGAAATAAGTGGAAGTATAACTGCAAGTAATTTAACTGCTACAAACGGCTCAATTATAAATAGTAACTCTACTATTAGTGGAACTACAGATATTAAAAATAGCACTATAAAAGCTGATATTACGAGCAGTACTTTAAAAATTGTAAATTCAACTGCTAGCGGAACTACTGATAGTAAAATCAATTTAAATACAAGTGGTTTAATTACTACTTCAGGTAATGTTACGCTAAATAATATTGCTGTTAGTAGAACCAATCCGGTTATAGGCAATACGGCACATCATATAACTTTAGGTAATAATTCAAATGACCACAATGTAAATCTTACTATAAACAATAGTAATTTTACTAATACAGCTATTAATCGTTATTCAAAAGATATAAACAATTCAATCTTAACTATAAACAAAAGCACTTTAACTGATGTTAATTTTGGAAATACAGATGCAGGGCTTGATATTGTAAATATTACTGATAGTACGATAAATAATACCACTTCAGGTGTAGGTATTGATAAAGGGAATTTTAATATCACAAATTCAAACATAACTAGCACTATAACAGGTGGGACATTGGATTTTGAAAAATCAGATTTTAGTGGAGTTGTTAAAGGTGGTACTTTAAATTTTAAAAATTCTACAATAACAAATAGCGAATTTATAGGTGGTACTTTAAATTTTAAAAATTCTACAATAACAAATAGCGAATTTATAGGTGGAAAAATTTATTTTGATGGTTTAAGTAGTGTCAGCGGAACCTTAAAGGGTGCTAATATTTATTTAAATGATGAAAATAAAAAAGTATTATCTGATATTATTTACGAAAAAGGTTTGGTTATTGCCGAACAATCTTTAAAATTCGATGGTAAAGAAGATTTCAAAGATAAAGAATATAATTTTGGTTTCTTTGTAGAGAATGATGTAACATTGGATATTAATAATCTCAAAATGTCAAATAATAGTATTAATGCTTGGAGAAAGAATTCGGCAGATTCTTTAGTAAACAATAAAGTAAATATATCAAATTCAAGTTTAAAAGAAGTAGGAATAGGTATACATAATAATTCATCACTTATTAAGTATATGACTGACTATCTTAGCTTTACAAAAACTACAATTACAAACAATAATGCAAATAATATGATATATGCAAAAGTTATAGATATTAAAGATAGTAATATTACTGCTCCTATGATTACCACTTTAAATCAAGAATATTTAAATTCTACAAGTAATGCTATATATTATAAAATTAATAAAATAGGCACTTTTTTAAATATTGATAATTCAATTATTAATAGTTCAGTAGAAACAGGCGAACTTCATCTTAAAAACAATTCAGTTTTAAATGGAAATATTCAAGGAACTCAAAAAGTTTATATAGATAATTCTACTCTTAATGGAAATATTACAAAAGACAATAGAAATACTTGTTTTGAACACGAAGGTTGTAGTAAAGAAGTAGAAGATGTAATCATCACAAACTCAACTATAAAAGGTGATATAAACGAAGTAGGTAATGTAAGCTTAACTAATACTAACCTAGAAGCTTCAAATGTAATAGTAAAAAATGATATTATTATAGACAACTCAACTAGCACAGAAGCAAAAACCATCACAGGAAATTTCAAAGTAGGCAAC
>NZ_JACGAS010000018.1:0-36074 GCF_020138135.1 Campylobacter sp. RM12647
TTTGTTATAAGTTTATTATGTTTAATACTTGCTTTATGTTATTTTGCATTAACTTATAATTTTATAAGTAATAACACCGACCCATTAGAAGAATTTAATGAGCTTAAAACAAAATTATATAGAATTGAAGCAGACCTAAGTGAGAATAATTTGAGCTATTATGATTTTAATACTGATAAAACTTATAAAATAGATTATAATAAATTCGGCTATAAGTGTAAAATTGAATACCTAGAACGACAAAAACTCGCTATAAAAGATTATTTTAATCGTCATACAAATGTAGAAAAATTAGAAAAAGTTCAAAATTATAAAAGTATAGATGAAATAAAAGAATTTAGCAAAGACTTATTAAAAACTTCAAAAATAAATAAATTTAATAATGAGCTAGTAATAAAAAATGATAAATATTTTTATGATGAAGCTTCATTTGTTTTTGAATCTGAAAGATTGTTTGTGAAGTATTATTACTTTGATGAAAATAATGATTTTAAAGAAGTTAGTAAAGAGTTTTTCATAGATAGTTGTGGTTATATTGAAAATATATATAAAGCAATAAGTTCTAAAGGTAGATTTAGATTATAAAAACTATAAATAATTTATAAATATTATTTATAGTTTTAAATGAATAAAATTATTTTAAAAGATTTGATAATTTATCTTTAACTTCGTTTGAGTTTAATTCTAGTTTTTTAAGTGTTTTACGAGCTCTAAATTCTACTAAATTATCATCAAGTTTTTTACCCACTACAATAGCATAAGGTGTGCCTATTAACTCATAATCACTCATTTTTACACCAAAACGCTCATTTCTATCATCTAATAAAACCTTAATACCATTAGCCAAACAATACTCATATATATCATTTGCAAACTTAACTTGCTCTTCATTTTTAATATCTGATATTATGATTTGTAATGTAAATGCTGAAATATTTTTATCAAAAATAAGCCCATAATCATCATTATTGCATTCAGCAATTACTGCTAAAAGCCTACTAATTCCTATACCATAACAACCCATTATAAAAGGTTTTGCCTTGCCATTATTATCAAGATAAGTTGCATTCATAGCACTTGAATACTTATCGCCTAATTTAAATATATGCCCTACTTCAATGCCTTTTGTAATTTTTAAAGCTTTATTACACTTATGGCATTCATCATTTTCTTTAACCAAGCTTAAATCATAAAAACGCTCTTGTAAAAAGCTAGTTACCTTAAATCCTACATAATGATAGTCTTTTTCGTTTGCTCCACAAATTAAATCGCTTTCATTTTCTAACTCACTATCTATGAAAAATCTAACAGGACAATCCTTAAGCCCAATAAATCCTGGAACTAAATTAGCCTTTATTAATTCTTCTTCACTTGCATCTACTAAATCAAGTGCATTAGCTGCATTTAAAGCCTTAGTTTCATTTAGCTCATCGCAACCTCTTATAAAATATACTATGATTTCTTCTTTATCTACATATATTGCTTTTTTTGCTACTGCTTTTATGAAATTATGCTCTTTGCATTTAAAGAATTTAGCTAAATCTTCTATGGTTTTTACATTTGGAGTGTGAAATTTTGCAAAATCAGCTTCTATTTCTTTGATAAATTTTCTTTTAGCTCTTTTTGCTGTTTCTATATTAGCACAATATCCACATTCACAAATAGCCAAATCATCTTCTCCACTAGGACTAATCACCATAAATTCTCTTGAACCACTTCCACCAATTGCTCCGCTATCTGCTTCTACAATCGCATAATTTAACCCTAATTCATCAAAAATTTTACAATACGCTTCTTGCATATTTAAAAATTCAGCTTCTAAAGACTCAAGCGAATCATGAAAACTATAAGCGTCTTTCATAATAAACTCACGAGCTCTAAAAAGTCCAAATCTAGGTCTTGCTTCATCACGGAATTTAGTTTGAATTTGAAATAAATTAATAGGCAATTGTTTATAGCTTGTAATTTTTCCACGCACAAGTGCAACTATTGCTTCTTCTGCTGTCGGACTTAGGATAAAATCATTTTCTTTTCTATCCTTAAACCTTAACAATTCTTTACCAAATTTAGCACTTCTTCCACTCTCATCCCAATAATTTAACGGGCATACAAAACTAAGATTTAAATAGTTTGCTCCTGCATTTTTCATATGCTTAATTACAATATTTTTAATATTTTCTAATACTTCAAGCCCTAATGGTAAATAACTATAAAGTCCTGAGCCAAGTTGCTCTATATAAGCTGCTCTACTAAGTAAAATATGACTTTTTAAGATAGCATCTCTTGGTGCTTCTTTTGTCGTTGGTGCGTATAATTTTGAAAATCTCATTCGTTTTCCTTCACATTAAATAAATAATTTAAACTTTGCGTTTCTAAACCTTCATCATCAATATTTTTAAGTCTTATTGTAGGTTCATGCAAATAAGACTTCATAACTTGTTTTGCGAATTTCAATGCTTCTTCATTATCACTATTTTTTAAATAACCTTTCTTAATTGCTATTGCTAATTCTTGATTTATGATTTCATCTGCTCTAATTCTCATAGCTTTTATTATAGGAGTTACTTGAATTACATTTAAATCCTTATAAAACTCATTAACCATTTTTGCAACTACACTAAAAGCAATTTTTGCTTCTTCATCTTTAAATTGCATATTTTTCTTAACTATTTCATTTAGACTATCAACGCTAAAAACTTCTATCAATTCGCTATTTTCAAGCTCAATATCTCTTGGCACAGCAATATCAAAAAAATACCTTTTAAACTCAACCGGACTTATAATATCTTTAGTAATTATAGGTTCATTTGAACTAGTAGCACAAAATATAAGCTCATAAGAATTTAAAATAGAGATTAAATCTTCATAATCTAAGCATATTAAATCTAGTTCATTTGCTAGTTTTAAAGCATTTGCTTTGGTTCTTGAAATTATCGCAATATTTCCTTTTGTATGATTTAGCAAGTGTTTTGCAGCTAATTCTATCATCAAACCACTTCCTATTAAAAGGATTTTTTTAGTTTTAATATCACAAATCTCTCTTGCTTTTGCTACTGCAACAGAGCTTACTGATACAGAGTTTTTTGAAATAGCGGTTTTATTTCTAACCATTGCAGCACATTTAAAAGAATAATTAATCGCTACTTCTAAATTAGGAGAATAATTAGCACTTTGCAAGGCTTGTTTTAATTGACCTGTGATTTGAGTCTCCCCTATTACAAGGCTATCAAGTGAGCTTGAAACACTAAAAAGATGATGAATAAACCCACTGCCTTCGTAAATATCAGGAGAATTTTTGATAAGTTGCTCATCAATCTTACAAATTAAACATAAGCACTTTATTATGTATTCATAAACACCCACTTGGTTTTCAATATAACACATTATTTCTATTCTATTACAGGTGCTTAAAATCACGCATTCTTCTATGTAATCATTAGCTAAGATTAATTTATAAATTTCTTTTTTCTTAAATTCATCACTTAAAGCTAGTCTTTCTCTTACTTCAATACTTGTATTTTTATGAGTAAAACTAACGCTAAAATAATGCATCAAAACTCCCTAAAAATCATTTTTTTAACGATTTCTTTTAATTCATCGCTACTTGCGTATTTTAATGCAAGTTCTCCGTAATTTTTAGCTTCATTTATACTTGCATTTATTAAATCGTATTTTAAAAATTGCTCTTTTATCCACGATAATTCATCTTTGCTTAAAGTCTTACAAAAATAAGACCTTAGTCTTGCTTTATCATCGCCTTGCAATTTTTTATCTAGCATAATGTATGGAAGAGTAACTTTGCCTTCTTTATAATCATTTAAATTTGGCTTTCCTAAAGTAGCTTCATCTTGAGTAATATCTAAAATATCATCAACTATTTGAAAGGCAATTCCTAGATTTTTACCAAATTCTTTATAATCATTAGCGTTAGGATAATTAGCTAAAAGTGCTGCTGCATATGCACTCGCTTCTATTAATGAAGCCGTTTTTTTATAAATCATTTCATAATATTTGCTCTCATCTTCATTAAAGCTTTCTCCAAGCTCTACATCAAGCAATTCGCCACTACTAAGTAAAGCAACTGCACGACCAACACAGGCTGCTATTTCACTTTTAAAAGAGCATAAATTATAAAACGCAATTGAATATAAAATATCGCCTAGCATAATAGCAGTTTTATCGCCATAAATTGCATTAATACTTGGAGCATTTCTTCTAGTTAGTGCTTCATCTATTACATCATCGTGCATAAGTGATGCTAGATGAATACACTCAATTACTGCACATAATTTATAAGCTTCATCACTAACTCCAGCTATTTTTAAAATCAGTTTTGAGCGTAATCTTTTGCCGTGATTTACCTTGGCTAAATACTCATAAATACTAGGATGCTTTAACTCTTTTATAAATTCATTTATATAAAAATCTATCTTTTCCATACTACTTCCCTTTTAAATTCTTATTAAACTCAATATCTACTCTTCCATCGTTATCAATAACTAAAACCTTTATTTTAGCTTTATTATCTTTAAAATCCTTAAATTCTAAAAAAAGTGTAACTTTATCAATGCTAGGATTTTTGTAATTAGGCAAAATTTGTTCTTTAACAAAATCAAGCCCCCTTCTAAGAGATAATACATATTGTTTTCTATAATTTTTATAATCCTTAAAATTAGTTAGCAAAATCAAATTCGTATTATCAAAATGCGTCCATCTAAAGGCATATTTTTGCCATTTTTCTTCACCTTTAGGACTTATGAAAAACCATTCTAATTCATCTTTTTTTAAAATATATTCTTTTTCATAAGCAAAATTAGGCACACCAGCAAATAAATTAATACTAAAAAAAATAAGTATTAAAAATCTATAATATTGTTTGGACATTCTTTATGATAAACCCCAGCTGCGTCATAATATTCATTACAATCTTCATAATAATGAAGCCTAATTCCATCTTTACTAGCACACGAGCTAAAAATAATAGCTATTAAAACAATCAATTTTTTCATGCTATCAACCATTGAAATAATTTTTTAAGCTCTTCACTTTCACTTCTTCTATTTTTATGCTTTTTTCTCCATTCATAAGGATTTTGAGCGTTTTTATCTATCCATAAGCCTTTTAATTCTTGTCTTGCTTTTAACTCATCGCTTTTATACATATTTGTATAATAAGAATACGCCCAAGCACAACCTTGCTGAACTACATAGCGATTTATATCTACCTCATCTAAATATACAATTGCTATGGTTCTTTTATATTTATCTTTGCCTTTGATTTTCAAATCAACCTTTTTGCCAATTATTTTAGAAGACAAAACCCTAGTACAATATGCACCAAAATTCTGACTTGTTTCAGGTGCGTCAATGCCATATAATCTAACTTTTGTTTTTTTCTTGCCTTTTCTTACTTGAATAGTATCTCCGTCCATTACTTTTGATACAAAATACTCTCCTGCAAATAGATTAATACTTAGCAAGAATATCAAAACAAATCTCATTATTTAGCTCTTACAATTTTATTTAAAAATGTGAAATTTTCTTTAATTTTAAAATCACTTTCAATAGATTTTGCTAATTTTTCTAAAGAAGATTTAAAATCATCAAATAAATAATTAGCATAAGAACCTGGATTTGGATTAATCTCATTTAGATAAATCTCATTATCTTTAATAAAAAAATCACATCTAATTAAAGCACCTTTAAACAACGGCAAATAAAGTCTAGTAAAAGCGTCTTTTAATTTATTTACTAATTCATCATTAAGTTTTACTTCTTCTATTTTTTCTTGTTTAAAGCTTAGATATTTTTGGTCAAAATCTAAATGACCATTTTTCTTAGGCTCTTCAATCTTTGAAAATACAATTTTTTCGCCATCAAAAAATCCTGCTAGATTTACTTCTTGAATATTTTCAATAAAAGGCTCTGCTAAAATCTTGTCATCAAATTCATACGAACTATCATACGCATAAGCAAAATCTTCTTTATTTTTTACTATATTTATACCTATACTACTTCCAAGCCTAGCTGGTTTTAAAATAACAGGTAGTTCAACCTCATCATTTTTGCTTTCTAATAATTTATAAGCAATTGTTTTAACCCCTACTTCATTTGCATAAAGTTTAGTTAAATGTTTATCAAAACTAAGCACACAAGCAGCAGTTCTAGGGCCTATGTATTTTATATTATAAAAATCAAACATAGAAGCTAATTTCCCATCTTCGCCATCTTTTCCATGAACTATATTAATAGCTATATCAAATTCTACTTTTTCTTCGCCTAAAAGTTTTTTAAGATAAAAGCCACCTTGTTTTAATACTAAAGGCTTAAGGTTTTTAAAACCGCCTTTTGCAAAATAATTTGCATTCATATTATTTTTATCTATTAGATAAAACTCATTATCAAAACTAACATAAATAAAAATTACATCATCTAATAATTTTGCCACAGTTACAGCACTTACTATGCTTATTTCATGCTCGTAAGAATTCCCACCAAAAACCATTGCGTATTTCATTTATTTTCCTTAACTTAATTTTTTAAGAGCTAGTTTTATTACTTCGCTAACACTATTTGCATTTATATCTTTTAAAGCTTTAATCACAGCTTCTTGTTTAAAACCTAAAGCAAGTAAAGCTTCACTAGCTTCGTAATAATAATTATTCTCCGCACTTATTCCTAATTTGATTATTTTATCTTTTAATTCTAATATTAATCTACTTGCACTCTTAGCACCAATTCCTGGAGCTTTACATAAAGCTTTTGCGTTTTCATTAATAATAGCACTTTGCAAACTCGCTACATCCATTGATGATAAAAGTGCCATAGCACTTGTAGCACCTATGCCATTTACTTTTATTAAGGCTTCAAATAATATTTGCTCACTTTCATCTAAAAAGCCATATAATTTATTTGAATCTTCTTTAATAATTTGAGTAATTAATAAAGCTACTTTATCTCCTTTATTAATCCTAGCAGCACTTAATAAGCTAAGATTTATTCCATACCCTACTCCATAAGTTTTTAAAATTATAAACGCAGGAGTTTTTTTAATAACTTCACCTTCTAAATAAACTATCAATAATCTTCCTTTTCTTCCATAAATTCATCTTCGTAATTTTTAACTTCTGTTCTTTTTAGCTTTACTATTTTTGCACTTTCTTCATCACCTATCATAACTCTTTCTAATTTCAAACAATATAAATCTTCATATTCTTTAGTATTATAAGTTAGCTCAATATCAGGATAAAGTAATTTAAATTTAATTTCATTTAAATTCGCCCATCTTTTAGTATTTATAACCTTTGCTTCATAGACTTTATTTTGCAATCTTTTTAAATCATCTTCTAAATCTTTATGCTTATCTTTAAAATCTTTTAATTTAGTAATTAAATCATTATATTCAAGCACAACATTTTGATAATCTCTAATTTTTTGCAAAAATGCAGTAGGTGGAATAATATTACTTTGTTTCATCTCTGCTAATCTTTGTTTAATTTGCATAATACTATCTTTATTAGCGTCTATGATTGATTTTTTACTATCTATAATTTTTGGTAAAGATAATAAATTTTTATTTACTTCGGCTAATTGACCTAAAGTTTTTTCAAGACTTTTAACAATTATTGGAGATTTACTAGCACTTACTAAGAATTTGTTATTTTCTCCTAAACACTCTTTAACAACTGCAATATCACTAACTTCTATAGTTGTATTAGTTGTAAGCGTATCTATCATTACTTTATTTGCTATGATTTTACCGCCTAATGCGTGTTTTACTCTTACATTTTTTCCTACAATAACGCCATTTTCAAGCCTATTTACTTCTATATCTTCGCCTTCGCAATAACCCCTATGCACTTCTATATTGATTTTTTTCGCATAAATCTTACTTTTTGAATGAGTTTGTCCACCTATATTTGCAATCTTTGCTTTTACTACTGAATTTTGAGCGATATTTCCTTTTACATTAAGTGTGCTTACTTCTATACTAAGATTTGCCCCTACTGCGTCTTTTAAATAATCTTGTTCATCAACATTTAAAGTAATATCTTTATTAATACCTGCATCAATTGAGCCTGTTGTTTTAAATTCCACAGCTTGAACGCTAACACTATCTTTTATATCATACAATTTATCTCTATAAACAAAAGTTACATAGCCATTTATATTTGCATAATACTTTATACTCAAATCATCTTCAAGCATTCTAATATTTTCACTAACCTTAAAATCAGGCTCACTTATAATATTAGAATTAGTAGCGTTAATGATATTTCCTTTTAAATCCTTACCATTAACAGCCTTTATTGGTTTAATAAATTCAATTATTAATTCATCTTTACTAATAGCATTTATAAAACCACGCTGAGAATAATCAATTTTAGCATTTTCATCTACTTTTTTATCTTTATAATAAAGCTTGGTTTCTGAATTAATAGCATTAATTGGCTCAATCCCCTTAGCTAAAACTATACTAGCTTCCATAATTTGCTTACTCTCAAATGCCTTTAGCATTTTTACAAGCTGCTCTTGAAAAGTAAATTCTCTAATGCCTAGTAATAAACCTGCTTTTATAAATTTTTTATTAATTAAATCTCTAATATTTTCTATATATTCAGCAAATTCTATTTTATCATCATAATTTATAGCACTAAAATTTGCTACTACCTTAGTAAGATTTTTATTTGTTCCTATCTTAAAATCAATTAATGGAACAATATTGTCTATTATTTCTATTTCATATATTTGTTTAATTTCCATATCGTCATTAAAGAATTTATCATCGTTAAATACTTCTAATTCGTGTTCTAAAAGGGTTTGAGACATTCCATCTTTAGTAATTATTGTCTCATAATGAAGAACCTTAAAATCTAAATTATTTATATCTTTTCTATATCTATTTGCATAATTTGTTAATTCATCATAAGGTTTATCTGTTTTGATTATGTATTTTTCCAAATTGTAAAGCCTTTATTTTTTTTCGTTAATATACCTAAAAATAAATTAAAAAAGTAAAATGAATGAAACAAGAACTAATAAAAAAATATTTTTTCAATATTTTTGGTATTTTAATATCAAGAATAAGTGGCTTTTGTAGAGATTTTTTACTAGCTAGATTTTTAGGGGCTAGTATTTATTCTGATATATTTTTTATAATGATAAAGCTTCCGAGTGTTTTTAGAACCTTATTTACCGAAGGCACATTTAATCAAAGCTTTTTACCAAATCTAGCCAAAACTAATCGTAAAGGCGAATTTTGTGTAAAGATACTTATAATTTTTATAGCTATTCTTAGTTTAATAGCCTTAATTGTTTTTATGTTTTCTAATATCTTTACTAATCTAATAGCCTATGGTTTTGATGATGAGATTAAAAAAATATCAGCACCTTTAATCGGGCTTAATATTTGGTATTTAGTGATTATTTTTTGTGCTTCGTTTTTTGCGTCTTTACTTAATTATAAAGGTAGATTTTTTATAACTAGCATAAGTGCTTCTATTTTTAATTTTGCCTGTGTAGCTGCTCTTTTAATATTTAAAGATTTAGAAAAATTACAATTACTTAAAATGATTACTTATTTTATTTTAATAAGTGCTTTTATTCAAGTAATTATTTTAATGATTGCTTTAAAAGATAATAAAATCTTTCATTCTATGATAATTTATGTAAAGAATTTAAATCATAAAAATAAAAAAACTTCTCTTAAAGGCTTTTTTAAAAATTTTAGCTCATCTTTAATTGGCTCATCAAGTTCGCAATTAAACTCATTAGTTGAAATTGCTCTAGCTAGTTCATTAGCTCACGCAAGTATTTCATATCTTAATTATTCAACTAGACTTTATCAACTCCCACTAGCCTTAATTGCTATTGCTTTTACTCAAGTATTTTTCCCAAGCTTAATTGCTTATATTAAACAAGGAAAAATTCAAAATGCTATTTTAAGTATTCAAAAAATATTTGAATTAATGCTACTTTTATTAATACTTGCTGCATTAACAGGCTATATTTTAAGCGAAGAGATAATTAAACTCTTATTTGAGCGTGGAGCATTTACAAATGAAAACACACTTGAATGTGCTAAAGTCTTAAGACTTTATATATTATGTATAGTTCCACTTGGAATTTCAAAATTATTTTTAGCTTGGATAAATGCAAATTATTTACACTCAATTGCTGCTAAGATTTCAATAATGTCTTGTTTTATAAGTATAATTGCAAGTTTATGTTTGATAAAAGATTTTGGTATTTTAGCCTTTTGTATAAGTGCTAATATTTCTGCTTGGTTTATATTACTTGCTTATCTTTTTGTGTTTTCTTATGCTAGATTTTTTAGTATTTTAAGACCTAGCGTTTGCTTAGGAATTATCTTTATTAGTGTAATATTTGCTTATGTTTTAATATATTTAAAAGGATTTTTAAATGCAATTTTTTAACTCACAAACTAGAAAAAAAGAAGAATTTACATATAAAAATGAATGTATAAATATATATGTTTGCGGTCCAACCGTTTATGATGACGCACATTTAGGTCATGCAAGGTCAAGCATAAGTTTTGATTTATTAAAAAGAGTAATTAAAGCAAATGGTTTTGAAGTAAAATTAGCAAAAAATTACACAGATATTGATGATAAATTAATCAAAAAAATGAATGAAAGTGGCAAAAGTCTAGCTGAAATTAGCGAAACTTATATTAAAAGTTATGAAGCTGATATGAAAGCTTTAAATGTTTTAGAGCCTGATATTAGCCCAAGAGCAACTGAATATATTAATCAAATGATTAGTTTTATTGAAAAATTGCTTGAATTAAAATATGCTTATAGATTAGATGATGGAATATATTTAAATACAAGTTTAGATAAACTTTATTTAAGTATTTCAAACAAACCTCAAGATGATACTATCTCAAGACTTGAAAATGAAGTAGATAAAAAGAATGCAAGTGATTTTGTATTATGGAAATTTGATGAGAATTATTATAAAGCAAGTTTTGGCACAGGTCGTCCTGGTTGGCATACTGAATGTGTTTGTATGATTTTAGATATTTTTCCTAAATTACACATTCATTGTGGTGGAGCTGATTTGTTGTTTCCACATCACGAAAACGAAGCTTGTCAATGTCGCTTAGCAACTAAAAACGAACTGGCTACTTTTTGGCTACATAATGGCTTTGTAAATATTAATAACGAAAAAATGAGTAAAAGTCTAAATAATAGCTTTTTTGTAAAAGACGCTTTAAAAGAATTTAGCGGAGAAACACTTAGATTTTATTTACTAAGCACTCATTATAGACAAGATTTTAATTACACAATTACTGATTTAAAAGCTTCTAAAAAACGCCTTGATAAAATATTTAGAGTGAAAAAAAAGCTTAATTTAAATGAGCTAGATTTAAAAACAATAGCACCTAATAGTGAGCTAAAATCAAAATTAGTTGAAGCTTTAAGCGATGATTTAAATACTTCAAAAGCACTTGCAATTGTAGATGAATGGGTAAATTATGCAAATACTATAAAAGCTAATGATGAACTTAAAAATGAGTTTTTAGCTATTGTTGAATTATTAGGAGTTGGAGTGATTAATCCTAATGAATATTTACAAAATTGTGATGAGAAATTCCGTATTCAAATTCTAAAATTAATTGATGAAAGAAATGAAGCTAAAAAAAATAAAGATTACGCAAAAGCCGATAGTATTAGAAATGAATTAAGTAATTTAGGCGTAAGCATTCAAGATAGCGCTAATGGTGTTGATTGGGAGATTTTATGAATTTAAAAGAAATAGAAAATCAAAATGTATCCCAATTAAAATTATCTTATGTATTAAAAAGGTTTAAGCACTATTTTAAAGATTATAAAATAAGATTTTTTCTAGCAATAATAGGTATGATTTTAGCTTCAGCTGGAACTGCTGGTAGTGCTAAGATTATTGAACCGATTTTAAATAAAATCTTTGTAGAAAAAGATGTAACATTATTATATATCTTACCTTTAGGTGTGTTTGCTTTATATTTTATAAAGAATTTAGGTCTTTATATGCAAACAATTAATATGGGTTTTATAGGTATAGAAATTACAAAAAGACTAAGGCAAAAAATCCTAAAAAAAATCATAGTAATGGATATGAAATTCTTTCAAAAACACCCTAGTGGAGAGCTAATATCACGCTCATTAAATGATATTGGAAGCCTTCAAAATGTGCTTACTAATTTCATTCCTGATATTACAAGAGAAATAATTACAACCTTAGGCTTACTTTATGTAGTGATTTCTCAAAGCCCAAAATTAGCTTTTTTTGCATTTATTATCTTACCTGCTGCTATGCTTCCTATTAGATATTTCATAAAAAAATTAAAAAGCATAGGAATAGCAACACAACAAAATTATGCCGAACTTACTTCAAGACTAAATGAGATTTTAGGCAATATTGAGCTAGTTAAATCATCAAATGCTGAAAAATTAGAGCTAGAAAAATACAAAAATAGCAATGAAAATGTAGCAAAATTAATCTATCGTGGAACTAAAATAAATGCCTTTACAAGCCCTATTATGGAAACTTTTGGTGCTTTAGGCGTATCGGCAACTATAATAATAGGTGGAATGGAAGTTATAAATGGCTCTATGCAAATAGGCAATTTTTTCTCATTTTTAACGGCTTTATTTTTGATATATACTCCTGTTAAAAGAATTACAAGTCTTTATGCAAGTCTTCAAACAAACCTAGCAGCTAGCACAAGGACTTTTTATTTACTTGACCTTGAGCCAGAGATTAAAGGTGGAGATGAGAATTTAAATCAAGAAATTAAAAGCCTAAAATTACAAAATGCTAGTTTAAAATACGATAATAAATTAGCTTTAGATAATGTTAGTATAGAGTTTAAAAAAGGCGAAATCACCGCAATTATAGGAAGAAGTGGTAGTGGAAAAAGCTCTTTAGTAAATACTATTTTAAGATTTTATGAGCTAAATTCTGGAGAAATTAAAATAAATAATAACAATTATAAAAACTATTCACTAGATAGCTTAAGAGAAAAAATAGCAATAGTTACACAAAATATTTATTTATTTAGCGATACTATTGCAAATAATATTGCTTATGCAAATGAATTTGATGAAGAAAGAGTGATTAATGCCTTAAAACTTGCAAATGCTTATGATTTTATAAGTGCTATGCCTGATGGAATTTACACTAAACTAAGTGAAAAAGGTAATAATTTTAGCGGCGGTCAAAGACAACGCCTAGCACTTGCAAGAGCGTTTTATAAAAATCCTGAAATAATAATTTTTGATGAAGCAACAAGTGCTTTAGATAATGAAAGTCAGAATTTAATATCAAAAAGCTTAGTAAATATTAAGCAAGATAAGATAATTATTCTAATAGCACATAGATTAAATTCTATTGCAATTGCTGATAATATTTTGATTTTAGATAATTCTAAAATGGTGGGATTTGGAAACGATAAAAGCTTAGAAAATAATGAATTTTATAAAAAATTAAAAGAAAAATTTGAAGAATGTTAAAAGAGATAAAATGAATATAGAAAGTAAAGTATTAAAAAATGGCTTAAAAATTTATGCTGTAAATCTAAATGATAATTCAGGTGTAGCTAGTGTAAATATCTTTTATAAAGTAGGCTCAAGTTATGAAGAATTAGGCAAAAGCGGTATAGCACATTTGCTAGAACACCTATCTTTTAAAAGCACAAAAACTCATAAGGCTGGAGAATTTGATGAGATAATAAAAGCATTAGGTGGAGTAAATAATGCTTGCACTAGTTTTGATTACACTCAATACTATGTAAATATCGCAAATATTCATATTAAAAGGGTTTTAGAATTATATTCTAGTATGATGAGTGAGTTAATGTTTAATAAAGATGAGTTTTATAAAGAAAGAGATGTAGTCCTTGAAGAAGAGAGATTAAGAGTAGGAAATGATGCTTTTGGGTATTTATATAATGCTATTTATAATTACGCTTTTATAAAGACTAGTTATCATTGGACGCCGATTGGATTTGCTGATGATATAGCAAATCTTACACCTAAAATTGTAAAAGAATTTTATACTAAATTCTATGCACCAAATAATGCTTGTATAGTAATTAGCGGAGATTTAGCTAATATTGATATTTTTAGTATGTGCGAAGAGATTTTTAGTAAAAAATCAGCAAAAAAAATCACACAAAATAAAGTATATGAACCAGATAGAACAGGTCTAAAAGAAATAGAACTTAGTTTTCCTAATCTAAATTCTAATATTTTTGCTTGTGCTTATAAAATACCTGCATTTAATCACGAAGATTTTGAGTATTTAAAGGCTATTTCAATATTTTTAAATCTTGATAAAAACTCAATTATAAAAAATAAAATGATAAATGAGTATAATCTATGTGCTGATTTGGACTTTTACGCACAAAGCTCTAAGAATGAAAATTTATTTATAATTTTTGGAGTTTGTAATGATTTAGTAAATACAAAATCAGCAATAAAGCAACTAAAAAAATTAATTAATCAAACAAAATTTAATAAATTTGATACAAGAACAATTTATAATCAATTAGAATTAAGCATAAATCAAGTAAAATCCAACCCAAGTGCTTTAGCGAGTGGAATTGGTAAATTTGAATGTTTTGGAGATGTAAATGTATTTTTAAATTCTCTAACTTCAAAAGAATTAGATTATAAAATTTTAAACCAAGTTTTTAAAAAATATCTAAAAGATGACAATTTAACTCAAATAATTTTAAAGGAGAAAGTATGAAAAAAGAAATAATAGGTGCAATGACAGCTTTAATAACACCATTTAAAAATGATAAAATTGATGAGCTTAGTTATGAAAAGTTAGTTAAAAGACAAATAGCAAATGGAATTGATGCCGTAGTTCCTGTTGGAACCACAGGAGAAAGCCCAACTTTAACTCACGAAGAGCATAAAAGATGTATAGAAATCGCAGTAAGTGTTTGTAAAGGAACAAATACTAAGGTTTTAGCGGGTGCAGGCTCAAATGCAACTCACGAAGCAATATCTTTAGCAAAATTTGCTCAAGAGTGTGGAGCTGATGGGATTTTAAGCATTACTCCATATTATAATAAACCTATGCAAAGTGGATTATATAAACACTATGAAGCTATTGCTAAATCAATTGATATTCCTATTATGCTTTATAATGTTCCAGGAAGAACAGGTTGTGAAATAGCTAGTCAAACTATAATTGAACTTTTTAGAAATTGTCCTAATATTTACGGAGTAAAAGAAGCAAGTGGAAATATAGATAAGTGCGTAGATTTATTAGCAAACGAGCCAAAACTAAGACTTGTAAGTGGAGAAGATAGTATAAATTATCCTATTTTAAGCAATGGTGGTAGTGGTGTGATTAGCGTTACTTCAAATCTTTTACCAAATGAAATTGCTAATTTAACTCACGAAGCTTTAAAAGAAAACTATAAAAATGCAAAATCTATTAACGATAAACTTTATAATATAAATAAGATTTTATTTTGTGAGAGCAACCCAATTCCAATAAAAGCAGCAATGTTTATAGCAGGATTACTTCCTAGTCTTGAATATCGTTTGCCACTTTGCGCTCCTAGTAAAGAAAATCTAAAAAGAATAGAAGAAGTTATGAAAAATTATGATATAAAAGGATTTTAATGCAAGAGATTAATTTTAAAGATAAAGTATTAGTAATAAGCGGTGGAACTCGTGGTATAGGTAAGGCTATTGTATACGAATTTGCAAAAGCAGGTTGTAATGTTGCATTTACTTATAATTCAAACGAACAAATCGCACAAGAAATCGTTGCTGATATTGAAAAAACTTACAAAGTTAAAGCTAAATGCTATCCATTTGATATACTTGAGCCTGAAACTTATAAAGATTTATTTTTAAAAATTGATGAAGATTTTGATAGAGTTGATTTCTTTATCTCAAATGCAATTATTACAGGTCGTGCAGTTGTAGGTGGATATACTAAGTTTATGAAACTTAAACCTCGCGGAATTAATAATATCTTTACAGCTACCGTTAATGCTTTTGTTTGTGGTGCTCAAGAAGCAGCTAAGAGAATGGAAAAAGTTGGCGGTGGAAGTATTATTTCAATTTCTAGCACAGGGAATTTAGTTCATATTGAAAACTATGCAGGTCATGGGACAGCAAAAGCTGCTGTTGAAGCAATGGCTAGATATGCAGCAACTGAATTAGGCGAGAAAAATATCCGTGTAAATGTTGTAAGTGGTGGTCCAATTGATACTGATGCTCTAAAAGCATTTACTAATTATGAAGAAGTAAAACAAGCTACAATGAATTTAAGCCCATTAAATCGTATGGGACAACCTGAAGATTTAGCAGGTGCTTGTTTATTCTTATGCACCGATAAAGCTAGTTGGGTTACAGGACATACATTTATTGTAGATGGTGGAACAACATTCAAGTGATGAATTTACCTAATCTTTTGGCTAGTGCTAGGATAGTCCTAGCACCAATTTTATTTATATTATTAACGCACTCAAATGTGTTGGTTAATACTCACAATATACATATTTCTTGGATAAATTATTTAGCAGCTCTTATTTTTACTATTGCTTCTATAACTGATTTTTTTGATGGATATATTGCAAGGTCTTGGAATCAAAAAACAATTTTAGGAGAGATTTTAGACCCTTTGGCTGATAAAATGCTTACCTTAGCAGCATTTTTAGGGCTTATGATGATGGGAAGGGTTAATGAAATTCTAGTTTATTTTATATTAGTTCGTGAGTTTTTTATAACTGGTTTAAGAGTTATGATAGTAGCTGATGGGCTTAAAATCGCTGCAAATATGAGTGGTAAAATCAAAACAACATTTCAAATGTTAGCAATTGGATTTTTACTAATGGATTGGTGGGGAAAAGATATTTTATTTTATCTATGCTTTTTCTTTACTATTTATTCTGGGGCTATTTATGTAATAGAATATGCTAAGGCAAAAAAATGAAGAATATAATTCTAACTTTTATTGTTTTAGCTTTTTGCTTTTGGCATTATGGGGCTAGTTTTTTAGGCACTATTTTAATACTTTCTTTTTTGATATTTTTTCATGAATTAGGGCATTTTTTAGCTGCAAAATACTTTAAAATTAGAGTTTTAACATTTAGCATAGGATTTGGAAAGCCAATTTATGTGAAGCATTATAAAGGCACTGATTATCAAATATCAAGCATATTTTTAGGTGGATATGTCAAGATGAAAGGTCAAGATGATAGCGACCCTACTCTTAAAAATTATGATTATGATAGCTATTCGGTATTACACCCATTTAAAAAGATTTTAATTCTTTTTGCAGGTCCATTTTTTAACCTACTTTTAGCATTTTTAATCTATATAAGTTTAGGTTTTATAGGAGTTGAAAGGCTTAGTCCGACTATTGGTGCGCTTAGCGAATATGCTGATACAAAACTAAAAGTAAATGATAAAATACTAAAAATCAATGGCACTAAAATTAATAATTTTTACGATATAAAACCACTCGTAAATGATAGTAGTATTAATGTAAAAGTATTAAGAAATAATGAAATTTTAGAACTTGATATTAAAACTTACGAAGGCAAAACTCAAAATATTTTCGGAGAAATCATCACAAAACCACTATTAGGAATTGTGCCTAAAAATGAGACTTTTATAGAATATCATAGAGATTTTAGTGTGTTTGCTTGGGCTTTTAAAGAGAGTTTAGATGGGGCTTTTTTAATCCTTGAAGGTCTTAAAAAATTAATATTAGCTGAAGTTAGCCCTAAAAATATAGGTGGAATTATAAGCATAGCCGACACAACTACAATGGCTACTACACTTGGAATTTCAAAACTGCTAATAATCACGGCTTTACTATCAATTAATCTTGGGATTTTAAACCTTTTACCTATTCCTGTGCTTGATGGCGGGCATATAGTTTTTAATTTATATGAGTTAGTTTTTAAAAGGGAAGTAAATCAAAAAGTATTTATTACACTTAGTTATATTGGAATGTTTTTATTATTTTCTTTAATGATATTTGCTACATTTAATGATATAACAAGAATTATTGAAAACCAATAAAGTATTATATTTTATTGGTTTTTTTAATTCTAATAATTAATTAAAGCTCACTCTAGATATTGTGCTTAATTCAAATCTCTAATTTACTTACAATATTTTTAATTAAACTAGACTTCTTATTCTTGTAGTTTTTCTTTATATGAGTTAGTTTTTAAAAGAGAAGTAAATCAAAAAGTATTTATTACACTTAGTTATATTGGAATGTTTTTATTATTTTCTTTAATGATATTTGCTACATTTAATGATATAACAAGAATTATTGAAAACCAATAAAGTATTATATTTTATTGGTTTTTTAATTCTAATAATTAAAGCTCACTAGATAAAACTAGGCAAAACTTACATAATTTTATTATTCTTCAACACTCACTACGCATTTATTTTTACCCGTATTCTTGCCAAGATACAAATTCTTATCAGCGATTTCAAATAGTTGCTTATAATCTTTTTGATTAAAATTAGCTATATATCCACCTATTGTAATACTTATTGTTTCTTGCAAATCACTTATTTTTAATTTAAACACTTCTTCTCTAATGTCATTTAAAAATATTTCAGCATCTTTTTTATTATCAATATCTGCAATGATTAAAAATTCTTCCCCACCCCATCTACAAATATTAATATTAAAATCAGAATATTTTTTATACTTATTGATTAAAACTATAGCCAACATTTTTAGCACAATATCTCCGGTTTGGTGACCATAAGTATCATTTATATGTTTAAAATTATCAATATCACATACCGCAATTAAAATTCTTTGTTTGTTATATTTTGATAACACAACATCTTCCATATATTTTCTATTATATAAACCTGTTAAAAAATCTTTATATACAATTTGAGCTAAATCGTTAATTTTTTTACTAGGAATAACGGTTACCAATACACCATAAACCACTAAAAATACCAATAAAACCGCTAAATTGATTGGATAAAGAACAATATTTGCATTTTTATATTCGTTAATTTCAAAAAATTTATCACTATGTAGCACAATAGAATCTGCTTGAAAATAACTAAGATAAATTAAAAAAATAATTAAAATTGTTGATACAAAACAGGTGCTTTTCTTAAAAAATAAAAATTGCACAAGTATCAAACAACATAATAACAAGTCAAATCCACTAGCACTACCTAAGTAATAAATTGCGATTAACTGATGGATTAAAACTTCAAAATATACAACAGCATAATAAATTTTTATTTTATCGCTACTAAAATTTGTAATTATTAATACATAAATTAAGGTTGAGACTATATTTACATAAAATAGCTCATATATTTTCATATAATAAAATATAAACAAAAAGGACACATGTAAAATTGTCGCCAAAAGTATGATTAAATAAATATAATCATAAAAATTAATCAGTCTAGATATTAACTGCTTGATTTGAGTTGTCATAATTTTCCTTGTTTAATGAACCTAATATTTGAATAAATTTCTTGTTTTCAACTATACTTAAATTTGCCTTGATTTCATAAATTTCTCGTATTAAATCAAGTGTAATAACATCGTTAATCTTTCCATTTTTATAAACCTTGTTGTTATGTAAAAAAATTGCTTCATCACAATATAAACTCGCTAAATTTAAATCATGTAAAACAACTATGCTTATTAAATCATTTTCAATTGTAATCTTTTTTAAAGCTTCTAATAAAATACATTGGTGTTTAATATCTAATGCGCTTACAGGCTCATCAAGTAATAAAATACTTGGGTTTTTAAGCAAAACTTGAGCAAAAGCTATCATTTGTCTTTGACCGCCAGATAAATCTTTAATATTAATATTAGCAAGATGCGAAATCTTAAATTCCTTTAAAACATTAACTGCTTTATTTAAAATTTCATCGCTTATTTTTAAACCTAATTCATTATAAGCACCTAGTAAAACTACTTCTAAAGCACTAAGGTTTGTATGAGTATGAAAACTTTGTAACATATAACCTATATTGCTTTGCCATTTTTTAATATTATCTGAATTAATATTACGATAAGTCATATTATGTTTTTTATCAAGTTGAAAAATAGCATCTAATAATGTGCTTTTACCTACACCATTAGCACCTAAAATAGCATAAATTTTACCTGATTTAAATTCTAGGTTGATATTATTTAAAATAGTCTTATTTCCTTTTTTAATACTTAGATTATTAATTTTAAGCATTTTTATTCCTTAATATAATAAAAAAGAAAAAAGGAACACCAATAAAAGAAGTTACTATTCCTATAGGAAATAAACTACCAGGAATTATCAATTTTGAAACACTAGAAGCTAAACTTAAAAATAAAGCTCCTATTATCATTGAAGCTGGTAAGAAAAATCTTTGGTCTTCTCCTATAATAAGCCTTGCAATATGTGGTGCAACAAGACCTATAAAACCTATAACGCCCACAAAAGAAATAGCAACAGAACTAACAAAAGAAACACATAATAAAACTTTAATTCTTAAATATACTAAATTAACCCCTAAAACTTTAGCATTTTTCTCCCCAAGCCTAAATACACTTAAAGCCCAATTGTCTTTTAATAAAATTAAATAACAAAATAAAGTAACCAAAAATACTATTAAAATATTCATATAATTAGCTTTTTGCAAACTTCCAAATAACCAAAATAATATTTGTTGAGATACTTCAGGACTTGATAAAAATTGCACTAAAGATAAAAAAGACTGAAATAAAAACAATAAAGCAATACCAACTAAAACTAAACTTTGAGTGTTGTATTTGTTATTTTTAGCAAACATAAATAATATTGCAGAGCTTAACAAACTAGCACAAAATGCTCCTAATGGAATGCTAATAAAAGAACTTATAAAACTTATATTAAATGCAATTACTAATGAAGCTCCAAAGCCAGCTGCAGCACTAAGACCTAAAGTATATGGACTAGCTAAAGAATTATTTAAAATAGTTTGCATCAAAGCTCCGCCAAGTCCTAATGAAGCTCCAACAACAAGTGCCATTAATGCCATAGGCAATCTTAAATTATAAACAATATTAACGAAATTCTTTTGTATATCTATATCAAGTGCTTTAGATAATAAAGCTTTACATACAATAATTAAATCAAGTTGAGCTGGTCCTGTAGAAATATCTAGTATAAAAAATACTAATGCTAATAAAAAAGAGATTAGTAAAAATCCCAATCTCTTATAAACAATTGCTTTATATGAAAGAATTTCTCTATTAAAATTTCTCATCATCAAGCTTTAACATAAAAGTTCCATCAGGAATAATTGGCAAATATTTCTTATGATAATTAATATAATCATCACTTGGATTAATATCGCTAAACAACTCAGGGTAAGCAGCTTTTGCTACAAATTCTAACATAAAAATATCCCCTAAAGTCCTTAGCATACTATGATAACCACCATAAATTCTATGATTTTTTACTGCGTTTAAATCTTGCCAAGTAGTTCTATTAGAAAATCCTCTTAATCTATTATTTGCTTCATCAAAACTTATATTATTACCCATTACCATTGAAGTTTTATTTTTCTTAAGCTCGCTTTCACGACCTGCTATAATAATTACTTCAGGGTCTTGAACTATGATTTCTTCAGGATTAATAGCTCCCCAAGTCTTAATAAATCCATCAGCAATACTCTTAGCATTTGCTTTATCAATCAAACTTCCCCACATATAATGTGAATATGTAACTCCATTATCGCTAGGGCCATTAATTCCATATTCTATATAAACTTTTACTTTATTTTTAATATCTTTAGTTCTTGTCTGAATTAATTCTAAACGACTTTTATAATCATTCATAATTTCTTCAGCTCTTTTTTCTTGGTTGGTTAAAATTCCAAAAATTTTCGTGCTTATCTCGTGGTTTTGTAATTTTCCTTCGTGATAATCTACTACTATTATTGGGATATTTGCTAGTTTAATTGGATTTAAAGTATCTTTTAATGTATCATATTGCCATTTAGCTAAAACTAATACATCAGGTTCTAATTCTAATATTTTTTCAATTGACAATGTGCCTGATTCTGCTTCACCAAAATCTGCAATTTTGTCTAAATTAGGCATTACATCTAAATACATTTGCCAAGAAATTGGACTCCACTCACTCCAAACTGCTTTTGAAAAACCAACAACTTTATCAAATGATTTTTCTCCACCAACTGCTAAAAAATCTGTATAGTAAAAACCTAAAGCTATTCTATTTACTGGAGTATTTAAAGTAATTTCGTTTCCTGTTACATCTTTGAAAGTAATTTCCTTAGCAAACAAGCTAAATGATAATAAAAATAGTAGAATAAATCTCAACACTTCTCCTTAAATTTTAAAGAAATAAAAAAAGGAATTTGCCAAAAGCAAATTCCTAATCATCAAAATGCTGGGATTATAGCACCTTTAAATTGCTCTTCAAGTATCTTCTTAATTTTTTCTGTTTTTATAACCTTTATTAAAGCTTTTACCCCTTCATTATTTTCATTGCCTTTTTTAACAGCAATAACATTTACATAAGGGCTATTTAAATCTTCTAATATTATAGAATCCTTTGTAGGATTTAACTTCGCTGCTAATGCGTAATTTGTATTAATTACAGCTAAATCACACTCATCTAAAACTCTTGGAACCTGTGCAGCTTCTAACTCTTTTATATCAAGATTTAAAGGATTTTCCGTAATATCAATAACGCTTCTAAATTTTACTTCCTTATTTGTCTTAATAAGTCCAGCTGCTTCAAGTATGTCTAAAGCCCTGCTTTCATTTGTTGGGTCATTTGGGATATATACTAAAGCATTATTTTTTAATTCTTTAATATCTTTTACCTTTTTTGAATATGCCGCCATTGGAGGTAAAAACACATTAGCAACCGCTACTAAATCAGTGCCTTTACTC
The DNA here is from genome assembly GCF_020138135.1 of Campylobacter sp. RM12647. Lineage (NCBI taxonomy): Bacteria > Pseudomonadati > Campylobacterota > Epsilonproteobacteria > Campylobacterales > Campylobacteraceae > Campylobacter > Campylobacter sp. RM12647. Next base: position 22,938 of record NZ_JACGAS010000018.1, read on the forward strand.
TCGTTAAAGTCTTCTAAAAAAGGCTTATGTTGATACATATTAGCGTCTAATTCCCCATCATTTAATGCAAGATTTGGCAGAATATAATCATTAAATTCTACAACTTTTAACTCATATCCAAGCTCTTTTAAATCATCTTTTACATTTTCTAAAATAGTAGCATTTGGATATGGGGTAATCCCTACTCTTAAAATCTCCGCACTAGCGTATAAACAAAATGCTAAACTTAAAGCTAATTTTTTCATATTTTCTCCTTAAAAACTTGGGATTATTTCGCCCTTATATTTTTCTTCTATAAATTTTTTAATTCTTGCATCATTTATAGAATCAACTAAAACCTTTGTCTTATCACTATTAATATTATCAGTCTTAACTACTAAAACATTAGTATATGGACTATCTTTACCCTCAATAATTACCGCATCTTTTGTAGGATTTAACTTCGCTGCTAATGCGTAATTTGAATTAATCACAGCTAAATCGCACTCATCTAAAACTCTTGGTAATTGTGCAGCTTCTAACTCTTTTATATCAAGATTTTTAGGGTTTTTTACGATATCTAGTGGAGTTTTTAGCTCTACATTTTTATCAAGTTCAATAAGCCCTGCAGCTTCAAGTATATCTAAAGCTCTACTTTCATTTGTTGGGTCATTTGGAATATAAATTAAAGCCTTATCTCCTAAATCTTTAATATCTTTAATCTTTTTAGAATATGCCCCCATTGGCTCAAGATGAACTGGTGCAACTGGAGTTAATTTTGTTCCTTTTTGCTTATTAAACTCATCTAAATATGGTTTATGTTGGAAAAAGTTTGCATCTATTTCACCATCATCAACCGCTAGATTTGGTAATACATAGTCATTAAACTCAACGATTTTTAACTCGTGCCCTTTTTCTTTAACAATTTTTGCAACTTCTTCTAAAATTTCAGCATGTGGAACAGGCGTTGCACCTACACTAATAACATCAGCAAATAAATTTGCACTTAAAGCTAAACAAGCAGCTAAACTAAACAATCTTTTCATAATATCTCCTTAAATAAAATTTCCTGAATAAATAAATAAAATAACTAAAGCTAAAATTGAAATATAAAGATATTTATCCTTACCTTTTCTTAAAGCTTTTTCAACTAAATCCCCCCAAATCTGAACGATTTGAACCAATACAATCAAAACGATAACCGTTTCTACCATAATATCTGTTTTAAATCTTTGATAACCATAGCGATTAGCAACATCGCCAAGTCCCCCACCTCCTACAATTCCTGCCATTGCACTATATCCAATGACTACTATTAAAGTAAGCGTTGCTGCATTAATTAACGCAGGTAATGCTTCATACAATACGACCTTAAAAATAATTTGTATTCTACTAGCACCATAACTCTTAGCCGCTTCAATTATTCCGTAATCTACTTCATTTAAAGCACTTTGCACTAATTTTGCAATAAATGGAGCAATTCCAATTGTAAGTGGCACAATAGCCGCTGTTGTTCCTATGCTTTTTCCTATTAAAAACTTTGTAAACGGAATTAAAGCGATAATTAATACTAAAAATGGAAAAGAACGGAATATATTTACAACAAAATCAAGCACTCTATAAAAGCCTAAATTCTCATACAAACCACCCTTTTTACTAACAAAAAGAAATATTCCTAAAACAAGTCCTAGTGCAAAACCAATAATAGTAGCACTAATACTCATATATAAAGTCTCTTTTAATGCAGGATATAAAATCTTGTCAAAATGACTTAAAAAATTATCAAAATAATTCATACTTCCTCCCATAAAACGCCACTTTTATTAATATATTCACACACTCTTTGTTTATCACTTGGATTAATATTTATAATAAGTGAGCCAAGTGCAATATCATTTAGCTTTTCAATTTTTCCCCAAACTATTGAAAAATCAATATTAAGCTCTCTTGCCATTTTAGAAATTACTCCATCAAGTGCTACTTCTTTAGGGAAAATTAATCTTATATTAAGCCCACTTTCTGGCACACAATCACTCTCATCTAAGAATTCTCTCATCTTCTTACTTGGTTTTAAAAATATTTCGCTAATTTCTCCATTGCCAATGATTTCTCCACCACTTAATAAACAAGCTTTATCAGCTACTCTTTTAACAGCGTCCATTTCATGAGTTACTAATACAACGCTAATGCCTAAATCTTTATTAATTTGCTTTAATAAATCTAAGATTTGATTAGTAGTAGCAGGATCAAGCGCACTAGTTGCTTCATCACTTAATAAAATCTTAGGATTTAGTGCAAGTGCTCTTGCTATTGCAATTCTTTGCTTTTGACCGCCACTAAGATTAGCAGGATATGAATTAGCCTTATCGCTTAATCCAACCAAATCAAGCAATTCTTTAACCCTTTTATCTACATTATCTTTTTTATGTAAAAGTAAAGGCATTGCAATATTTTCATAAGCACTCTTTCTACCCATTAAAGCAAAATGTTGAAAAATCATTCCAACTTCGGTTCTTAATTTTCTTAACTCTTCTTCTTTAAGGTCTTTAATTTCTTGATTAAATACTTTTAATGAACCTGCTTGATAGCTTTCAAGTGCATTTATACATCTTAAAAGTGTGCTTTTACCAGCTCCACTTTGTCCGACAATCGCATAAATCTCGCCCTTTTTAATATCAAGACTTACATCGTTTATTACGCAAGTATTTCCGTAATACTTTTTAAGATTTTTAATTTCAATCATAACTTTCCTTAAAATTTAATTTAAAGAAAAATAAAAATTTTTGAGAGTTTTGTAAGTTGCAAAAATATTTTATCTTTCTTTTTTAGCTTGCTTGCTTTAATATAATTAATTTGCGTCTAGCTAAAAAAGAAAGTCTTTAAAAGCCAGACGCTAGCGCATCTGCATCATCATTTAAAATCCTTTGTTTAAAAATATTTGTTGATTAAAGCAAAAAATATTTTTGATGTCAAGATATTTTTAAAATAATTTTATATTATTTGTTACATTTCGTAACATTTAAAGCTTAAAAGCTATAAAAGAGCAAAAATTTGCCCACCTAAAAAAGCAATCAATTTGCTTAAAATTAGCATTGCTTAAAATTTTTATATTTTCATCATAAGTAAAAGGTATTAAAACATTTTCTAAAGCAGCTCTTTTTTGAGCTATTTCATATCTTGAATATCCTTGCAATTCCTTATAATTTTCGTAAATATCAATTATATTTTTTTGTAAAATTTTATTTTCATAAAGCACTTTTTCGCATAAAATAAAAATCCCATTTTTATTTAATAACTTATATATTTTTTGTAATAAATCTTCTCTTAAAAGTGGTCTAATAAAATGCAAGGTATAAGAACAAATTATCGCATCAAAACTATCATTAAGACTTAAAATATCTTCTATATTTTTATTAATCAAATTAATTTTAACACCTAAATCACTAGCCTTAATCCTAGCCCTATTTAGCATTTGCTCTGAATTATCAAGCCCAAAAAGCTCTAAATCATCTCTTTTTGAAAGTGCTAAAAGTGTATTTGCAGTTGAGCAACCTAAATCTAAAACCTTTGCATTTTTTGGCAAAATCTGACTTAGAATTTTAAAAATTAATTCTTGATTTTGCAAATAATACGGCACACTACGAGTAACCATATCATCAAACACACGCACCACTTTTTCATCAAATTCAAATTGTTTTATTAATTCTTCGTTAAAAACTTCATCTTTCATCTTTAGCCTTTAAACTTAGAGCTTTTATGTCTAAGTTAATTTGTTCTTTTAAACTATCAAAATTATCAAATTTTTTATTCTCTCTAAAAAATTCTAAAAACTCTATTTTAATTTTGTGGAATTTAAAATAAGAATTTGAACTATTTAAAATATGCACTTCTAAAGCCATATTTAAATCAGTTGAGCGTTTGCCTAAAAAAGTAGCTGCAAAATAACACTCATTATCTAAATAAACCTTAGTAAAATAAACCCCTTCTTTTGGTAAAAAATAATTATCATAATCTACATTAATAGTAGGGACAAAAAATTTAGCTCCTAAACCTTGACCTTTGATTTGTCTTCCTTGAATGAAATAATTTCTACCTAAAAATTTATTCACACTTTCTAAATCAGCATTCAATAAACATTCTTTAATCAAACTTGAATGAACACTTATATTATCTATTTTAAATTCATCTACGATAATACATCGTAGCCCAGAAAATTCTTGCAATTCTTTTGCGTGAGCTTGTCTATTTTTACCAAAATGAAAATCATATCCTGCTACAAAATATTTAAGTTGTGTAAAATTATACATAATATTTTGTGTAAAATTATACGCATTTTCATCTTTTATCTCATCAAGATTTACAAAAAATATTTTGCAATTTAATAATTCTTGCTTATAAATTATCGGAACTAATTCTCTTGTTTTTTTATATATTATTAATAAAGCTCCATTATCATCAAGCCTTTTTATCAGTTCAAAATGCCCTAAATGTAAAGCATCAAAACACCCTATTGCTAAACTTGTAATATTTTCTAAATCACATTTATTTGCTTTTGTTATTTCATTTTGAAAAAGCGTAAAAATATTCATAATTTCCATCTTTTCCGCTAAGTTTTGATTTTGATTTTTTAAGTAAAATCAAACCTAATCTTATTACTTCTTTTTCAAATTCTTCGCAAGATTTAAGCACAGCTTTTTCATCTTTTACCACACCATTTTTAGAACGCTTTACATTAATTCCCACTTCAAATTGTGGTTTAAATAAAATGATTAAATACTTGCTACTTAGTCTTATTAAATCATTTATAATTAATCTAGCTGATATAAAACTTAAATCGCACACTACTATTTCAAACGGAGCTGATTTAAAATCTCTAATATCTGTATTTTCAAATACTTTTACCTTTGGATTTGCTCTTAAGCTATTATGCAATTGTTTATCTCCAACATCTACACAAGTAACACTTAAAGCATTATTTTCAAGTAATATTTGGGTAAATCCACCCGTGCTAGAGCCAACATCTAAGCAATCAATTCCGCTAATTTTTAATTCAAATTCTTCTAAAAATCCTTTTAATTTATAAGCAGCCCTGCTAACATAAACTTCATCTAATAATTTACATTCATAATCTTGCAGTATCTTATCACTTGCCTTTTTTACTTCATTATTGATTAATACTTTTTCATTTTCTAATAATTCTTGAGCTTTATTTCGGCTTATATTTAATTTATTTGCTACGAATAAATCAGCTCTCATAAAAGTGCCTTAAACTCATCTTCATTAAGTATCTTAATGCCTAATTCTTTAGCTTTAGTAAGCTTACTTCCTGCATCATCTCCACACAATAAATAAGAAGTTTTTTTGCTAACACTTGAGCTAGTTTTTCCGCCGTTTTCTTTGATTATATTTTCATAATATTCTCTTGGATTACTAAGTGTGCCAGTTATTACAAAAGTCGTATTTGCAAATTTATCACTAGATTTTATATTTGTATTTTTTAGCCTTAAAATCTCATAAAATCTAATAATTAGCTCTTTATTAATCACGCAAAAATTAGCAATAGATTTAGCCATTTGCTCTCCAAATCCATCTAATTTTAAATAATCAATCTCATCTTTTAAATACCAATCAAATCCAAATTCACTAGCAACCTTGCTAGCAGCTACTTCTCCAATATGCTCACATCCTAAAGCATTTATAAAACTTGCTAATTCACAATCTTTTGATTTTTCAATAGAAGTTAAAATATTAGTTATCTTTTTATCAGCAAAACCCTCAAGACCTTGAAAATCTTCGTATTTTAGCTCATAAATACACTCAAATGTGCTGATTTTTTCAAGTTTAAATAACAATTCAATAATTTTATCCCCTAAACCATCTATATTTAGGCATTTTTTACTCGCAAAATATATTAATTGATTTAGCATTTTTGCCTTGCAATTAAGATTTATACATTTAATTAAAGCTCCATCATCTAATAAAGTTTCATTACAAGATGGACAAATTATTGGCTTTGGAATTTTAATTTGTGTGCCATCTCTTCTTTCTTTATAAACACGAGTTAATTTTGGTATAACATCTCCACTTCTAATTATGCTAACGCTATCATTAATCATCAAATCAAGCCTAGTTATCTCATCGTAATTATGTAAAGTTACTGATTTAACTATAGCTCCATCAATATTAGTAGGCTCAAGTGTTCCAACAGGGGTTATTACTCCCGTTCTTCCTACTTGATAACTAACATCAATTAATTTTGTAATTTGCTCTAAAGGTTCAAATTTATAAGCAGCCATAAATTTTGGAAATTTGCTTGTAAATTCAGTGCATTTGCTTAAATCATTTATCCTTAAAACAAAACCATCTAACATCATTTTTTTATTTAATCTATCATTTTGTAAATTCTCATACTCAATTTGCAATTTATTAGCCCTAACAACCTTGCAAAAATCATCTTTTAAAAAACCTAAACTTCTAATAAATTCCATTGCTTCGCTATGTTTTGTAAAACTAAGTGAGTTTTGCCCTATTCCGTGCGGATAAAATTGTAAATTTCTCTTTGCAACTTCGCTTGGTTCTTTAAGTCTTAATGAACCACTTGCAGCATTTCTTGGATTTGAAAATAAGCTTTCATTATTTGCTAATTTTATTTCATTTAACTTCAAAAAATCATCTTTTAAAATAACAATTTCACCCCTAATTTCAATCAATTCTTTATAAGCAATACTCTTAGGAATTGAAGTAATTTGCATAGCATTTAGAGTAATATCATCGCCTACACTACCATCTCCACGAGTAATTGCGTGAATTAATTTACCATTTTCATAAATTAAGTTTAAACTAGCTCCATCAAATTTTGGCTCAATGAAAAATTCTTCATCTTCTGCTTTTGCTCTTTTTATCCAAGCGTGTAATTCATCTTCATTAAAAACATCTTCCATAGAATACATTCTGCTAAGATGAGCTAATTTATTAAAGCCATCATTTACATCTTTTAGATTGATTGGCAATACTTTTTGTGTTGGAGAATCAGGGCTTATATCATTTGGATTTAAACTCTCATAATCTTTTATTTTTTTCATAAGTGCGTCGTATTCAGCATCACTTGCAAGTGGATTTTCTCCTAAATAATAAGCCTTTGCCCATTTATTTGCTAATTTAATATTTTCTAAATACTCTTTCATATACTTTCCATTTTTTTAAGATAATTTATCATTGCATTTTGCCCTATTACATCATGAACTCTAATATAATCAGCATTTGAATTAGCGTGAGTGATTAAACTTAAAGCTTCTTTATGCTCACCTAAAAATCTTTTGTTTGAAGCTGCTAATAAAATAGGTTTATTTAAGGTCTTAAAATGATTTAGATATTTTACTAAAACTAAATTCTCATACTCACTTTTGCCAAAACCTATTCCAACATCAATTATTACTTTACTTTCTATTTCGCTTAATTTATTTAAAAAGAACTCATAAACGCTATCTAAAATAAAGAATTTAGAATTGGAATTTGAGTTGCTTAAGCCAGTATTATTTATATAATTATCAAAATAATTATTTTGTGAGTGCATTAAAATATAAGTAGCGTCGTATTTTAAAGCTAGTTTTGATAGCTTAGTATTAGCACTAATATCATTTATATATTTAAAGCCAATATCAAGAGCATTTGTTAAACAAATCTCATCAAAACTATCCAAGCTAAAATCTATCTTATCGCATAATTTATGTTCTTTTATTAAATTAAAAATAGGCTTTAATCTATCAAGCTCTAATTTCGCTCCTAAATAAGTAGAATTAGGTCTTGAACTCATAGCACCGATATCAATAATACTTGCACCATTGTCAATAAACTCATAAGCCTTAGCTAAAAATTCCTTTTCACTAATCCTAGAACTTTCATAAAAACTATCATCATTAATATTCATAATACCCATAATTTTTGGATATTTTTTGCTTATTTTTAATTCGTTTAAAAATTTACTAAGTCTTATGCAAGAAAACTGCTGCAATTTAAGCTTATTAGCTAAATCCTTTGCATTAATGCTATCAACTAGCAAAATGCTATCGTATTTATACTCTCCACCTAAAATTGTATTTTTGTGATTTAAAACAATTGCACCTACGCTAATTGCGTCTTGTTTTAAAATATTTGCAGCGGTTGTGCTTATATTTTTTATATAAATTATTTGATGATTACTTCTTTTTAAAAATCTATCTAGTGCAAACTCACTTGAATTAATATCTTTAGCCGAGTTTTCATCTAGTAAATAAAAACTAGCTTCTCTCACGCATTATTCCTAACAATAACCTTGAAATTATAATTTTAGAATTTGAATTAAGCTTTGATAATTCATAGCATTTATAAAATTCTTCTAATAAATCACTACTAATATTTATGCCTTGTTTGTAGCATTCTTTAGCTAATGCACTTATAAATTCACTCAAACTCGCTTTATCAACATCGTAATTTACAATATCTAAATACGACATATTTTTAAGATTTAATTTAATCTCATAATTATTTTTATAATTTTCTAATTTTCTTGAAATTAATCTTGATTTAATAGTTGCTAATAAAAGATTTTTTGAACTAACTAAAATCTTAAAATACACATTAGCAGGTGGCTCTTCTAGTAGTTTTAGCATATAATTTTGAGCTTGTATGCTATATTCTTTATATGATAATACAAAATATTTATCATATTCTTCAATCAAATAAGCATTTTGCACAATCGCTTTTGCATCATCTAATAAAAACTCATCGCCACTAAAAACCTTGCAGATTTTGGTTTTTTGCCTTAAATCATTTATAAAATCATCAGGGCTTTGAGTGATTATTATCTCACTTCTCAAATCTTAACCTTTGCAAAAATAATAGCGTCTAAACAAGCGTTAATTAATTGAGCAATAGTTATTAGTTTAATATCTAAATGTTCATCACTTGACTTAAGACAAAAAGAATTATCATATTCTTCATCTAATATAAACATTAAGCTATCTTTTCTATTTTTAGCAAGTTTTGCCATTTTTGAACTATCCTTACCAAAATAAATATAAATATAACCATTAGGGTATGCTAAATCTAAAACATCATCAAGCAAATCTTCGTTTTTATCGTAATTATCAAGCTTAAAACCTTTTAAACTAAAAAATGGCAACAATGGTCTAGCACTTTTTGCATTTACAAGACTTAAAAAATACTCTTCAAACCAAGTTCTTTCATCATCACAAATCACTATAAAAGTTTTTCCATCTAATAAATAGCTAAGCCTAGAAGATAGCAAAGGGCTTATCTTAAACCTTTCGCTATCTAGCCAACTATATAGCATACCTTTTTTTTGGATAAAGTCTTTTACAAAACTTAAAAAATCCTGCATTAATCTTCCAGCTTATAAACTTTATGTAGTGTTCTAACTGCTAATTCAGCATATTTTGAGCTAACAATCATAGAAATTTTAATCTCACTTGTTGAAATCATTTGTATATTAATGCCTTCATTTGCCAATGCTTCAAATGCAGCACTAGCAACACCTGAATGAGTTTTCATACCAACTCCAACTACTGAAACCTTAACTATATCGCTATCGCTTTCTATTACTACATCACTACCTAAAAGCTCTCTCATAGCTTCACTTGCATTTTTTAATTCATTTTGTGGCACGGTAAAACCTAAATTAGTAGTTCCATCATGACCTACATTTTGAATAATCATATCAACATTAATGTCTTTTTTTGCTAAAGTTGTAAAAATACTAGCAGCAATTCCTGGCTTATCTTCAATTCTTCTTAAAACTATTCTTGCTTGATTTTTATCTAATGCTATTCCACTAACTAATGCTTGTTCCATTTTTTCCTCGCTTGTTATAATTGTTCCATTATTTTCATTAAAGCTACTTCTAGTAACTAATTTTACATTTAATTTTTTTGCTAATTCAACGCTTCTATTTTGTAAAACTTTAGCACCTAAACTAGCAAGTTCTAACATTTCTTCATAAGAAATTTTATCAAGTTTTTTAGCCTTTGGCTCAATTCTTGGATCAGTAGTATAAACCCCATCAACATCTGTGTAAATCTCACACAAATCAGCATTTAAAGCCCCTGCAAAAGCAACAGCACTCAAATCACTTCCCCCACGACCAAGTGTAGTAGTATTTCCATTTGCTGCATACCCTTGAAAACCAGCTATTACAACTATTTTTCCACTTGAAAGTTCTTTTTTAATTCTAGTTGCATCAATATCAATAATTTTTGCGTTTGTATAATCATCTGTAGTTAAAAGCCCAGCTTCTTTACCACTTAAAGAAATCGCATCATATCCTTTTGACATAAGTGCAATAGCAAGTAAAGCAGCAGTTTCTCTCTCACCACAAGAAAGCAACATATCTAATTCTTTTTTATTTGGGCTTTCTGAATAAAAATTAGCATTATCAATTAATTGATTTGTTCTACCACTCATTGCAGAAACTACCACAACTATATCTTTATAAGTCTTTTTAGACTTAATAACCCTATTTGCAACATTTTCTATGCGTTCAAGGTTGCCAACGCTTGTGCCTCCGTATTTTTGAACAACTAACATCCTATAAATCCTTCTTTTTGAAAATACTTTAAAACTTTGGTATAAAGTGGTCTTTTAAAATGATTAATATAAGGGTTTATATCCTTATAATCCACAAAAAGATGCTCTTTAAACTCAGGTTCATTGGTATTTAAATTAATCAAGTTATTATCTCTTACTTTAACTAAAAAATACCTTTGAGTTTGCCCATCAAAATTATATTTTTTCTTAACAGCTTCGTTAGGAAATTCATAGCTTAACCATTCAGGATATTCAGCAATGATTTCAAATTCTTTTGTGCCTAATTCTTCTTCAAGTTCTCTTATTAATGCTTCTTTTGGGCTTTCTCCATCATCAATCCCACCTTGCGGGAATTGCCAAACATCAATATCAAGTCTTAAAGCCACTAAAATTTTACAATTTAATGGGTATTCTTGAGACAAAACAATAGCTGCTACATTTTTTCTAAATCTTTTTTTCATCAAATAACCTAAAATTAATTTCACACGATACTATCAAGAAAAATTTAATTAAAAGCAACATTTTTACTAAAGAAATAATTATTTTTTGCCGATATGAAGCTTATGATTTTCAAGGAGAAAAAATGCAAATAAGTGCTAGAAATATAACTTTATCTTATCAAGCAGCAGCTTCTTTTAGTAGTAAAGATGAAGCACAAAAAAACATTAAAGATAGCTTAAAAAACTACGGCGTAAATATTAGCAACGAAGAATTAGACAAACTCACAGCAAAAGGCGAAAATGATAGTTTTTTTGCAATGAGTTTTGAGATTAGTATCACAGAAATTAGCATTCAAGGTAATTTAAACGAAATTGCAAATAATAGGGGTAATATTAAAGAATTTTTAAATAATTTTAAAGATTTAGTTAATGATAATTTAGATAGCAATAGTGCTAAAAATTTATTATTAGATAATGCAGAATTTGGTTCAAAAAATACTGCAAAAAGAATGGCAGAGCAAATCATAAAAAATGCAAATAATGATGCTAATAAACTAAGATTAGGCAAAGATGGATTATTAAGTGGCTTTAATGAAGCATTAAAAAGATTTAATTTCGGTGATGATTATATGAGTTTAGCTAATAAAACTCTTGATAATGCTATCAAAATGATAGATGAACAAATCGCTAAACTAGGCGAAAATTTATTAAATTTCAAAGCATAAAATGAGAATTTATATTCATATTCCATTTTGTGCTAGCAAATGCTCTTATTGTTCTTTTGCTAGTTTTACAAATCAGCAAAAAATAAACGAATATTTTAAAGCCTTAGAATTAGATTTAGCAAGGTTTTTACCATTTTCTAAAGATATAAAAAGCATATATTTTGGGGGTGGAACTCCAAGCTTTATAGACGCAAAATACTATGAAAATATTTTTAAATTATTAAAGCCTTATATTAATAATGATACAGAAATCAGTGCTGAAGCAAATCCAAATTCTTTAAGCTTAAATTGGCTTAATGCTATGCGTAATTATGGATTAAATCGCATAAGCATTGGGGTGCAAAGCTTTAATGATGAGAAATTAAAATTTTTAAATAGAGCCCACTCAAGCAAACAAGCTATAGAAAAAATCAAACTATTAAAAAATGAAAAAATATCTTTTAGTATAGATATAATTTATGGCACTTATTTAGATGATTTAAATATGCTAAATGATGAATTAAAAGTCATAAAAAGCCTAGAATTAAATCATCTTAGTGCTTATACTTTAATTTTAGAAGATAATACCCCTTTTCAAAATAAAACCGAATACATTCAAAAAGATGATGAGTTAAATTGCTATTTTTATGAAAATTTGCAAAAAATCGGGTTAAAAGCTTATGAAATAAGTAATTTTGCAAGTTCTAGCGAATATGAATGCTCTCATAATAAAGCTTATTGGAGTAAAGAAAATTACTTAGGCATTGGACTTTCAAGCGTTGGCACTAGCGATAATATTCGCTATACAGCAAGTTCAAACCTAAATGAATATATAGCAAATCCATATTTTAGGATTAAAGAAAGTTTAAGCCCAAATGACATTAGACTAGAAAGCATTTTTCTAGGACTTAGATCAAATGTAGGAGTAGATATTAATCTTATTAAAAATAAAAATAAATTAGATGATTTAAAAGATTTGGTTTTTATAAAAGATAATAAAGTATTTAATAAAAACTATTTAATATCAGATGAAATAGCTTTGTATTTAGAATAAAGCTAAGTTAATTAGAACTTATAAAGTTCTAATTAAAACTTATAGCTAAATCCTAAGTTTAATCTATATCCTGTATCAAACTCATTAGAAATATTCTTTGTAAAATCAGCATTAATGTCTAAATTAGAATTTGGTTTTACTAAAAATCCTATTTTAGCATTCAAGCCACTATCTTGGATATTGTTAAAATTGTTTTCTAAAAGAGCTACTACTTTACTTTTTGAAAGAGCATTTAGGTCTTTAAAGTATTGTAATTCAGTAACTAAGCTAAAGTTTTTGTTAAACTCAACCCCTGCTTTAACTCCTGCTTTTATACTAGCTTGAAGACCTTTTTTAGTTTCTATACTTGCATTAGTTCCTTTTAAGTCTAAGTCCTTAA
>NZ_JACGAS010000019.1:0-34894 GCF_020138135.1 Campylobacter sp. RM12647
AGTTGTAGGATTAATAAATACTTGCTTAGCACCTAAAAATCTTGCTGTATCATTATATACTGGGTCAATATTAATTACTTTTATTTTTCCATCTTTAACTAATGCTTGTAATTTTTCTAAATAAGGGTAAGTTTCATGTAATGGCACACCCCAAGCAATTTGATTTGTATTAATCATATCATTTGACCATAAAACAACCACTTTTGAATGCTCTAATACATTGTCCCAAGAAGTTTGCTTAGCACTTGATTCATCAACACCACTAATATAAGGAGTAATTGCACGAATACAATGAGTTGAGTATGTAAGAGTTCTAGTAGTACAACCACCAGCTATATTTAACATTCTTCCAAGTAAGCTTTGTGGGTTATTAACGCTTCCAACGCAAAACCAACCATAACTACCGCCATAAACAGCATTAGAGCCATATTTTTCATAAACTCTTTTAAGCTCATTGGCTACTAATTCATAAGCTTTTTCCCAAGTAATCTCAACAAATTCTTCTTTACCCCTTAAGTTTTTAGGAGCTTTTTCAAATCCTTTTTCTAAAACACTTTTTCTAACGCTTGGGTTTTTAATTCTATCTTGTGAATATACTCTATTTACTACACCATTCATAAGAGTTGTTGGTTTAAAATCCCCATTAAAAGCTTTAAATCCTTCAACTTTGCTACTTCTAATAATTGGATGATAAGCTCCAAAATGTGAAGCACTAATTAAGCTTTCATCTATTTTAGGAATAGCGTTTTCACCAATAAAATCAACAGCACCTAAACTTGACGCACTAGCTGCTACTCCTGCTGCACCTTTTAAAAAGCTTCTACGAGATAACTTTTCCATAAATTCTCCTTAAAAATTTAAATAAAACTTAATTTTATAAGTTAGATAAAATTATAATAAAATAATTTAAGAATTAAGTAAATGGAATAATATTATAAGGCTATATATAAAGTTATTATAATAATATGAACTAACACAAAAAATAATATTTTTTTAAAAATGGAATTTAAAATATAATTTTAAATTCCAAAGTAAAAACACTAAAATACAAGATTAAATAAAGCTAAAATTATAAGTATTAATACAAAACCTATAACACCTATTAAAGTTTCTAATATAGTCCAAGTTTTAAGAGTTGTTTTTTCATCTAAACCAAATAAGCCTTTTACAAGCCAAAATCCAGAATCATTAAAATGAGAGCAAACAACACTACCACAAGCTATTGCTAAAACGATAGCAACTTTATCAAATTCTGCAATTGATGTATTTGCTGCAATAATCGGTGCCATTAAACCAGCTGTTGTAGTAAGTGCAACAGTAGCTGAACCTTGAGCAATTCTAATAATTGCTGCTATTATAAAACCAGCTAAAATAACAGGAACGCCTAAATTAGCTAAAGTTCCAGCCAACGCATCACCTATTCCACTAGCTCTTAAAACACCGCCAAACATACCACCTGCACCAGTTACAAGCACTACAGAACAAATTGCAGGAAGAGCTTTTTCACAATATTTTTCAAGATTTTTAGCACCTAAGCTCTTATTAAATACAATAATACAAATTATTAAAGTAATCATAAGAGCGATTGGAGTTTGACCTATTAGATTTAAAACATTAAAACATATATCATTTTTTGCGATTATTTCTAATTTTTGCATAGATGAGATAATTGCACTTATAAAAATCAATACTACAGGGGTTAATAATATAAATAATACGGTTAGGAATTTAGGTTTATGTTTAATTTCTATTTTTTCATCTTCAAATAAATCTGGTGCTTTAAAATACATTTTTTTACCAGAATAAAGCCCAAATAAATACGAGCTAAAATACCAAGTAGGAAGACCAATAATAAGTCCTAATATTAAAACCCAACCAACATTAGCGTCTATTGTAGCTGCTGCTGCAACTGGACCTGGGTGTGGTGGTAAGAAAACATGCATTACAGAAAATGCACCAACTGAAGGAAGTGCATAAGTTAAAACAGAACCTTTTAATTTATGAGCTACGCTTAATATAACAGGTAACATTACAATTAACCCTGCATCAAAAAATATAGGGAAAGCAAAAATCAATGAAGCTAAACCTAGTGCAAATGGAGCTCTTTGCACCCCAAAAAACTCAATTAAAGTATCAGCTAAAACTTGAGCTCCACCAGAAACTTCTAAAATTTTACCTATCATAGCACCAATACCAACTAATAAAGCAACACTTGCTAAAGTTGAACCAAAACCACCAAGCATTACTCCTAAAATTTTATCAAGCGGCGTATTAGCTGCTAAAGAAGTTAAAAAACTTATTATTATTAATGATATGAAAGCGTGAATTTTTAATTTCATAATCATAAATAATAATAAAACAACCGCAACTGCGGCAACACATAATAAGTAAGAAGCACTAAGCTCTTGCATTATTTCTCCTTTTATTTGAATTTATGTAATATTAAGAAAAATAGGTTAAAAATAGCAAGATTTTTATAAAAAAGGATAATTAATGAAACATTATAATATTGTTGTAATGGGAGTTTGCGGTTGTGGCAAAAGCACAATAGGTGCTATGATTGCAAATAGTTTAGGAGCAAGTTTTATAGATGGAGATGATTTACACCCAAGAGCAAATATAGAAAAAATGCAAAGTGGAAATCCATTAAATGATTTAGATAGAGAACCTTGGCTTGAAAGAATTGCTGATGTATTTTACTCAATTTCAAGAAGAAACCGCTCTTGTGTCATAGCTTGTTCTGCATTAAAAAAACAATATAGAGATAAAATAAGACAATCTGGTAAAATTATCTTCATTCATTTACACGGCTCAAAAGAATTAATAATGCAAAGAATGAGTAAAAGAAGCGGTCATTATATGAAAGAAAATATGATTGATTCTCAATTTTCAACATTGGAATTTCCACACAATGAAGACTTGGTAATAAATATTGATATTACTCCACCTATTGGAGAAATTGTTGAAGATGCACTAATAAAACTAGACCAACTTTAATAGTTTTGCATTTCTTCAAAAATCAACATTATCTCTTCTTGCGTTAAAATACCTAAGTGATAATAAAAAGTTTCATCATTGAAATTAACTTCTTTAAATTTCTTTCCAATTTCTGATTTTGGTTTGAAATTTACCCCATCTTTTGTATAAAAAAATTGTATCGGTATTAAAGAAATTGGGAATTTATTCAATAATTCAGGATTGTCAAAAATATCAATATTTAAAATTTTTACATTCAAATTACCTAGTTCATTATAAACTGATTTTAAAATTGGCTGAAATTGATTGCAAGATGAATTACTAGTATTACAAAAATTTAACAATATATTTGAATTATAATTTTTAATAATACTATTATCTATATAAGTTAATTCAAAACCATCTGTTTTTGTATAACTACCTTCGTTGTAATAATAATACCAAATGCCAAAAGCAGCTATTAATATAGCAAAAAACACTTTTGTCTTCATTTTAAAAACCTTTAAATTTAATAAAGGTATTTTAAAATATTTCTTTTAATCCCTAACAATTAGGGATTAAAAATATTATTTAGATTTAAAACTTAAAGTAGCAGTAAGCTGTAAAGTATCTCCGTATCTATCAAGATTATAAGGCAATTTTATACCAGCTGCAATAATTTGCAAGCCATCTTGAGGTTTGCTAAGAGTTAAAGTTGCAATACCTTTGTCATCGGTTGTAATATCATCTATATCATCATTTTGGTCTTCAAATTCAACCCCACTAATAGGTTTTCCATCTAACAATACTTGAACTTTTAATTTATCACCTACTTTTTTGTCTAGTGGATTTTCTAATGGAATTATTTCAAACTTTAATCCTAAAGGCTTACTTGATGCTTCGTCCCAAGCGAATATACTTTTACCCATTTTAAATATTTTTCTAGTTTGGGTTACTTCATTTGCACCTGTAATGTCGGTAATTTCATTTCTAGCTTGAGAATAATGTTTGCCATCTTTTGTAAAAGTGTAATAACCAAAATCATAATTTACACTAGCTACTGATGGATTACCTTCTATAAAGATTTTATTATTTAAATAATCATATCCAGCTTTAAGCTTTTTACCCTTAGAATCTTTTGCACTTACACCAAATATTCTATCGCTTTGAAATTGACCCCAGTGATCATCAGCCCAAAATCCAACCTTATAACCATCATCTGTTTTTATTGGAAAAAATTGATGAGCAAATGCAGAACTTGCAACAAAAATACTAGCTAATGTAATTTTACTTAACTTCATAACATATCCTTTTTTTTAAATTAATTTGATATTGATTATTATATGAATTATTTATTAATTTTTTCTTAATTTGATAATAATTTTAATTTTCTTTAATAAATATATTTTTTACAAATAAAAAAGGATTTTAAATAAGATAAATATTATCTTTTTTTTGATATATTTTTAATACAAATTTTAAAATTAAGGAGAAAAGATGTTTAAATTAAGAACATTAAATTATGCAACAAATGCGTTTTCAGGCTTTTTAACTGAAGAAACTTTCAACTATCACTATGGTAAACACCATCAAACTTATGTTAATAATCTTAACAATTTGATTGCTGGAACAGAATTTGAAAAAAAAGATTTAGTTGATATTATCTTAACTTCTAAAGAAGGTATTTTTAACAATGCTGCACAAGTTTATAATCACGATTTTTATTTTGACTGCATTAGTCCAAAAGAAAGCAAAATGAGTGCTGAATTAGAAAAAGCAATTAATGAAGCTTTTGGAACCTGTTCAAACTTTAAAGATGAATTTATAAAAGGTGCTACAGGCTTATTTGGTAGTGGATGGTTTTGGCTTGTGTATAATACTACAAGTAAAAAACTTGAATTAGTAAAAACAAGCAATGCAGCAACTCCAATTACTGATAAATTAATTCCTTTATTAGTTGTTGATGTTTGGGAACACGCTTATTATATTGACCACAGAAATGCAAGAGCAGCTTACCTTGAAGGTTTTTATAAGCATATTAATTGGGAATTTGTATCAAGTGCTTACGAATGGGCTTTAAAAGAAGGATTTAATTCTGTTAAATTCTATGCAAATGAATTGCATAAATAATTCTTAGCCTACTTTTGTAGGCTTATCTTTTATATACTTGAATGTTAAATTGTGCTTTTATCAAATTCTTATCAGATTTTAAAACTATTGGGAAATGAACTCGTAAAATATTTGGAAAATTATCTAAAGAATCTATGAAATCATAAAAAATAGTTGGACTTGTTATTTTTGTGCTTACTGATAACTGATAGCTTACATAATCTTCGCTAAAATCTAAATTCTTATCTAAATTCACTTCATCAAAAAAAGTCTTGCAATGATTTTTAAATTTTTCAATATCAAATTCATTATGAATTTTTGCTAAATTGGTTTTATTCTCTGATAAATAATCATTTAATTGTCTTTCAATACTTTCATTTTTTGCTTTATTTTGCTGAAATTTTGAATTTGAAGAGCTTAAAACTTCATTTGCAACTTTTAATTTATTTACACTTGGAATTATAAGCAAAGCACTAAGAGTAAAAATAGTAATCAAAAATATACTCAACCATAATAGCAACTTTACTATATCAATTTTACTCATACTATTATCTTTATTCATTAAAACCCTCAGAATTTTCAATAGTGTTAATGCTTACAAAGTTATACCAACCAGAATTTAATTGTATAAAATTAGTTTTTGATGTTTCAAAAATACTTTGAAGCGGTGTTTGCAATAAATTATTATAAATTTCTTTTGTTGGAGTAATTCCTTTAATCAATAAGCTTTTTTGCTCCATTAGAACTTCATTTAAAACTATACTATCAGGAACTAAGTCAAATAAATTTTTTATACTCTTTTTTAAATTTATATTAGAAGCTTGTATATCACTTACTAAAGCTATATATTCTTTATTTAAAATAATTTCATTCCTATTTTTTCCTATTAATTCTATCATTTTATCACTATTTTCTTTGGCTTGTTGTGCGTCGCTATATGCTAATTCTTGTTTTATTTTTATAAATACAGCAAAAAATATAATTACAAAAATAATGAAGATTAAAAAATAAAAGCATAATTTATTAAATTTATTTAATATAGGTTTTTGTTCAGCATTTTTAAGACTATATATCAATTTTTGCTCCTAAATCATTACTGCTTAATTTTAACATTTCCTTAAATATATCAATTGTATATACAATAGGCTTTATTAATAATTCACTTTCAATATAAGAATGCATAGCTTTAGAGCTTTTTTCGTGTTCAAATATAATAATATTATTAATAAAATCACTATCATAAATATTGTTATTATAAAATTCTTTAATCGCACTATTTATATATTCAAATATTTGCATATCCAAGCTAAATGATTGTAAATTTTCATTCAAATCAGAATTTAAATCAGCTCCTAAATCAAAATTATCATCAACCTTTACATTATCAAATTCATCAAAATCAAGTTCTTCTAATGTATCGTTATTGCTATCTAATTCAATTTCTTCTTCTAATTCTAAAGTTTGATGGTCTTCTTCGTTATCTTTGTTAATTTTAAGCTCAAAATAACTACCAAATTTAAATTTTTTACCATCATAAATCATTAAAGTAATGAATTCTCCGTATTTTAACACAAATAAACTTATGCCATCAAATACAAAACCATCTGATTTTTTATCTTGAATTAGCTTAAACAATATGCTAAAAGGAGAATAAATTAAATCCACTTGCAATTCATCAAAAACAATATCAGCATTAATTAATTCAGTTTTTGCCGCATACAAAAACGAGTTATCAAAGATTTTTAAACTAACAGCACTGCTATCAACACCAAATTTTTGTAAATCTGTTTTATTAATTGTCGGCACCATTCCTTGACCGATACTAGTAAATAAAAGTGAAACATAAGTAAAATAATGATTATCAATTAAGGTTTTTATATATTTTAGTAATTTATTTTTATCTTCTTCAATAAAAGTTCTTTGATGAATTTTAATAATTTTTTCATTTTTAACAGAATAAGCTTCTATACTACAACTTTTATCCTTAATTACTAAATTAATAAAAATAGTTGATAGGTATTTTCTTATATTAAACATAAAAACCTTCTTCATTTAATTTAAGCTCTAGTTTATTAAATTCCTTATTTATTAAATTAACAGAATTTTCTTCATCTAATAATATCGGTTTTGAAATAATATAAGCAATGGTAGAAAATGGCTTAGCTAAAATCATCTTATCCCAACTTTTAGCCCTATAAAATCTACTTGCAGCATTATCAAAAATAATCGTAGGAATTTTATATTTTAAAGCTATTTTATAAGAACCTGCTGAAATACTATGATAAGGTCCTCTAGGTCCATCAGGAGTAATATATACATCATGACCTTGCCCTAAAAGACTTTTAATTTCAAGCAATGCTTTAACTGGAGAATCATAAGTGCTACCCCTAACAGCATTTATATTAAAGTATTTCATAACACTAGCAATTAATTCTCCATCTTTGTGATTACTTATTAATACATAAGGCTTTTTTTTATAACCATTTTTCTTCATATAAGCAAAAATAAAAGCCATCATAGTAAGTTTTCCATGCCAAAAAAGTACTATGCAAGGCTCTTTAGGTAAAGTTTTTTCTCCATAAAATCTTTTTTTACAAGTTAAATAAATAATATTTAAAAGTATAAATATTATAAAAGCTAAAATTTTAACTTTGTATTTCGCCATAAAGGGTTGTCCTAGAAGTCTTTGTAATCTTTACATCAACCATTTTTCCAAGCAATTCTTCGCTACCATTTACAACTATTAAGAAATTATTATCACTTCTTCCTGCTATAGTTTGATTTTCTCTTAATTCTTCAAAATATACTTTATAAGTTTTATTTAATTGTGCTGCACTAATCTCATCTAAAATTTCATTGTATAAACTTTGTAATTTAGTTAGCCTTGCACTTGCTATATTTTCAGGAATTTGATTTGGCATTGTTGCTGCAGGTGTTAGTGGTCTTTTAGAATACTTAAATGAAAAAATTTGCTCAAATCTAATTTTTCTCATTACATCAAGTGTTAATTCAAAATCTTCATCGCTCTCACCAGGAAATGCCACGATAATATCTGTTGATATACTAGCACTTGGAACTAATTCTCTCAATTTTAAAGCCCTATTTATAAACCATTCTCTAGTATAGCCACGCTTCATAGCTTTTAAAATACTTGTGCTACCACTTTGTAAAGGCATATGCATACTTTTACAAATTTTAGGATTTTTTGCAAAAGTTTCTAAAAACTTATCATCCATATGAAGTGGGTGTGGGCTAGTAAATCTAATCCTTTCAAGCCCATCAACCTCGCTAATCTCATTTAAAAGGTCTGAAAAATCCATTTTAGGATGGTTACTTGAAAATCTTTTACCATAATTATTTACATTTTGTCCTAGCAAAAATACTTCACTAGCTCCGTTGCTTACGGCTTTTTTTACTTCATTTAAAATAATATTTTTTGGAATACTTAGCTCATCTCCACGAGTGTGTGGGACGATACAATAAGCACAATGCTTATCACAACCTATCATAATATTTACATAGCTTTTATAAATACTATTTCTAAAATCAGCAAAAGCAAAATCGCTTTCATCGTAATTTATATCATTACTTATAAATTTTGGAGTTTTAATTGCTTCTGTTATACGGCTAATATTTCTTGCACCTAACACAAAATCAACTTGTGGAGCACGCTTAAAAATCTCGCTACCTAAATGTGAAGCCGTGCAACCACAAACGCCTATTTTTGCTCCTTCTTTTTTCTCTTTTAAAAAACCACCTACTTCACTAAAAAGCTTATGGACTGGTTTTTCACGCACACTACAAGTATTTATTAATATTAAATCAGCTTCTTTTTTATCTGTAGTTACTTCATAACCTTCTTTAGTGGTAAGCTCTGCAATCATACGCTCACTATCGCGAACATTCATTGCACAGCCTAAAGTTTCTATATATAATTTTTTACTCAAAGTATATGTACCTCATAAATAAATTCATCTTCTACTAAACCATATTTAACCGTATTTACATATACCTTAAAATTATTTAATTTTTCAACTAATTTTGTAATATCTTCACTAGAATTTGAATGGTCTAAAAATATAACCTTTTTTTCTTCAAGTATTTTTATAACTTCTTCAATAGTAACTTCTTTTGGTTTTGAATTTAAAGTTTGTTTTGCTAATTTAAATTTCATCTCATATCCTTTTTTAAATTAAAAAAATAAAATAATAACAAAAAGTTCTTTCATTAAACTTATTAAAAGTTATTTTTTATATAATAATAGTCTTCAAACTTCAATTAAAGGTAAAATCTTGGAAAGAATAGTAGATATAATAGAATCAATTGCGAATGAGAAATCATTGCCAATAGAAGAAGTAAGTGAGCGTGTAGTAAAAGCTATTACAAATACTGCTAAAAGACTTTTTGGTGATGATAAAGAATTTAGTGTAGATGTTAAAAAAACTCTTTGTGTATATCAAAATCTAGTAGTTGTTGCAAATAATGATGAATTAGCTAATAATGAAAGTAAATATATTAGCCTTGATAAAGCAAAATTAGAATCAAGTGAAGTAGAAATCGGAGATACTTTAAAATATGAAATATCTTTTGCAAATCTTGATAGAACTGCAATAAATTGGCTTTATAAAGAATTAGAATATAATGTGCAAAGACTTGTAGAAGAAAAATTATTTGAAAAATACCAAAGTATGGTTGATAGATTAATTTTTGGAACGGTAGTATTTGTTGATAATGATGAAAATACTTTCATAGAATTTGATGAAATTAGAGCAGTATTACCTAGAAAAAATCGTATAAAAGGCGAAAAATTTAAAGTTGGTGATGTATTAAAAGCAGTTATTAGAAAAGTTAGTGTTGATAAAAAATTAGGCTTAAAGGTTGAAATTTCAAGAACTTCTCCTAAATTTTTAAATGCACTTTTAATGCTTGAAGTTCCAGAGATTAAAGATGGTGCTATAGAAATTATTAATTGCGCTAGAATTCCTGGCGAAAGAGCTAAAGTTTTATTAAAAGCTAACTCAATCAATATTGACGCTGTAGGTGCTAGCGTTGGAACAAAAGGTGTTAGAATTAATGCTATTAGTAAAGAATTAAATGGCGAAAATATAGATTGTATAGAGTATTCTAACGAACAAGCTATTGTAGTTTCTCGTGCTTTAGCACCTGCAATTATTAATTCAGTTACAATTGATAATGACATAGCTAAGGTTGTAATAAATCACGACCAAAAAAGTAAAGCTATAGGTAAGCAAGGAATTAATATTAGATTATGCAATATGCTAACAGGGCTTAATATTGAATTAATTGAAGTTGGCACTGAAGCAGAAAATCATATAAGCTCAGAAGAAGCAAAAGCAAATCTTGAAAATCTATTTAAAAATATATGATTGATTTAAGCAAAAACGAAAATACTTGTAATACTTTAGATATTAAAGAAATAATTAATAGTATTGAATTTAATAAGTATTCTTTTGATAAAAATTATAAATTATTAGATGAATTAGCTAATTTTTATAATTTAAAAAGTGATAATATTGTTCTAGGTAATGGCTCAAGTAATGTTATTTATATGAGCCTTTTAGCATTTTATAAATATTCAAATTCCAATGTTCATTTAATATCACCATTACCTACTTTTGACTTAACACTTTATTATGCTAAAAATATAGGTTATAGTATTGATGGGTTTTACTTAGATAGTGAGTTTAATTTTGATATAAATAAAATAAAAATAATCCCAAATAAAATAAATATAATCTATCTTGTAAATCCAAACAATCCAACAGGCCTAATGCTAAGCAAGAAAGATTTAAATGAATTAAACTCAATTTGTAAAGATAATGTATATATGCTTTTAGATGAGGCTTATTGTGAATTTGCTGATGATTTTTATAGTTTAGAATTTGCAAAAAATCCAAATATTTTACATATTAGAACATTTTCTAAAATGTATTCATTAGCAGGTTTAAGAGTTGGATATGGGATAGCTCACACTAGATTAATATCAATTTTAAAAGATTTTTTTAGTCCTGATGCTATTAATGCTTTTGCTTTAGAGTGTGCGATTTTTACCCTAAAACAAAAAGACTTTGCAAAAACTACAAGAAAAATTATTAACGATAATAAAGCTTTATTAGAAAATGAATTTGAAACTTTAAATATAAAATATTTTAAATCTCATACTAACTTTATTTTACACGAAATTAAAAGCACAAAATATGCTGATTTTATGAAAGAATGCGAGATAATAGTTGGAAGACCTATAGATAATTATCCTTTATTAAATAGAATTAGCATAGGAAATATTAAACAATTAAAAGAATTTATAAAAGCGTTAAGGCTAGCTAAAAATCATAATTTAGTTTGAGTTTTAAGCTCAAACCTTATTTATCTTTAAAATAATTATCCAGTATTTCACAAATACAATGTATTGTGAAAATATGAATTTCTTGTATTCTTGGCGTATCCTTACTAGGTGCTTTTAGGGCAAAATACGGACTATTTTCTAATTTTTCACTAGCTAATAAAACGCATTTGCAACCAATTTTTCTAGCTTCTTCAAGTGCTAAAATAACATTTTTACTAGTCCCGCTAGTGCTTATACCAAACACTATATCTTCACTTTTAGCAATAGCATTTACTTGCCTACTAAACACATATTCATAGCCATAATCATTACCGATTGCAGTTAGTGCTGAAGTATCTGTGCTAAGTGCAATAGCACTAAGACCATTACGCTCACATTTATATCTTCCACTAAGTTCGGCTGCAAAATGTTGAGCATCTGCAGCACTACCACCATTGCCAAAAATCAATAATTTTTTACCATTTTCCAAAGCTTTTTTTATAATATCAGCTACTTGAATAATATCTTTTAAATACTCTTCATTAATATTATCATAAGCTCTTTTGTGCTCGTTTAACTCATTTTTTAATTTATTTAACATATAACTCCTTTATTTTTTCTATAATATTTGTGGTTGAATATCCTGTTTTAAATTCTATTAATTTTACTTCTTTTGCATATGATGAGCCAACAACTTCTTTTCCTTCATAATCAGCACCTTTTACCAATATATCAGGCTCTAAAGTTTTAATTAAATTAATTGGTGTATCTTCACTAAATTCACAAACATAATCTACAAATTCTAAAGCACACATCATAGCTTTTCTAGTCATTATATTATTAATTGGTCTATTTTCACCTTTTAATCTCTTAATACTTTCATCAGAATTTAAACCAACAACTAAAATATCTCCTAACTCCTTAGCTGCTCTTAAATAACTAAGATGCCCGTAATGCAAAATATCAAAACAGCCATTGGTAAAAACTATTTTTTTACCTTTACTAAGTTGTTTAATCTCATCTATATTTTTAAATTTATAAAATTCATTATCAAAATTTATAATCTCATCAAGCCCTACGCTAACAGCCCCTATCTTACCTACAACAATAGCAGCAGCTTTATTAGCTAAATCTATACTTTTACTAATATTAAAATCATTCGCTAAGAAAAATGATAATGATGAAATCACGCTATCTCCAGCACCGGTTACATCAAAAACTTCTTTAGCTAAAGCATAATGGCGATTTAATTTATTATCATAAACAGCAGCAATTCCATTGCTACCTAAAGTAATTAATGGTATTTTTAAATCCAATTCTTTTTGTAATTTTTCTAATGATTTTAATAATATACCATCATCATATTCATTAAAATTACCTAAAAATTCACAAGCTTCTTTGTAATTAGGTGTTATTAAATCTATGCCTTTAAACTTATAAAAATCTTTCTTAGGGTCTGCTAGGCTTAAAGTATTGCTATCTTTTGCAAATTTAATTATTTTTTGTGCTAAATAAGGACTAACAACTCCTTTATCATAATCGCTAAAAATAATTACATCATATTTATCATTGCGTATTTTATCAAATAATTCATCAGCTAATTTATCGCTAATTTGCTCTGTACTTTCTATATCTATTCTAACTATTTGCTGATTTGAGCCAAAAATACGAGTTTTTGTAGAAGTTTTTCTATCTTTTTGCTTAATTATATGGCAAGTTATATTTTGTTTTTGCAATTCACTTTCAATAAATTTAGCACTATCATCATCTCCAATAACACTTAAAATACTAACATTTGCACCTAATTTTGCAAGATTATTAGCAACATTTGCCATACCACCTAAGACTTTTTTCTCACTTTTAGGAGTGATTACTGGAACTGGTGCTTCTGGACTAATTCTAGTGCAATTTGCGAAAACATAAATATCGTGTATTAAATCTCCAATTACTAAAGCTTTAATATTTTTCATTCATAGTCCTTTTTTATATCTAATAAATTATTCACTTTTTTACAATATTCAAATTCTTTTAAATCTTCATTAAACAAATAACGATTATTAATATTTGCATTTATAGCCACTTGCATATCACTTACTTTATCACCTATAAAAATTGAATTAAATAAATCTAAATTAAATTCTTTAGCTGCTTGTAAAATAAGACCAGCTTTTGGTTTTCTACATTCACAATTATCACTAGGTATATGCAAACAAGAATAAATTTTACTTATATTAATTTTATGATTTTTAAACTCATTTAAAATAGCTTCATTAAAAATATCCATTTGCTCTTTTGTAAAATACCCACGCCCTACTCCGCTTTGATTTGTAATTATAAAAATCAAATAATCTTTATCTTGAAAGAATTTAACTATCTCAAAAATATTAGGCATAAATACTAATTTTTCTAATTCATAAACATAAGAAAAATCCTTATTAATTACTCCATCTCTATCTAAAAATAAAGCCTTTTTCATATTTTTTAATTCCATTTTTCTTTGTTCTAAAATAATTGCATCATTTAATGCTTCTTCACTATCATTTAATTCTAAAAAGCCATTATTTTCGGTAAATTGTTTATTTTTAAAACCCCAAATAAAAGCAATGATTACTATAAAAGCTAACAATATTGATACCCCTATCATTAGCATTAAAACATTTTCCATATTTATCCTTTTTGATTATTTTAATAAATATCATAAAACTATTAGGAATTTAATTTGGAAAATAAAATATAAAAATATCTATTAAAATATTCAACGAGTAATTAGCTAATATAAAAATATTAGCTAATTTAAAATTAATTTCTAACTTTATCTAATACACCATTAATAAGTTTAGGTGCATTATCACTTGCATATTCTTTAGCTAATTCAATAGCTTCATTTATAACAACAGCTTTATCTGTTTTTGTAAAAAGCAATTCATAAACACCAAGTCTTAAAATAGCTTTTTCCATACCACCTAAATTACTAACTTCATTGCTTTCTAAAATACCTTTTAAACACTCATCTATTTTTAATAGATTTGCTTGAACGCCGTTAAATAATTCTAAAGCCCATTCACGAATAGCATTTCTTATTTTATGCTCTTCTAAATAATCATTTACATGCTCACTATTTTGAACATAATCAAATGAATACAATAAACTTACAACCGTTTTTCTAGCTTGATGTCTAGTTGCCATTTTGAACTCTTTGTAAATTTAGCATTTCAATAGTAGTTACCATAGCTTCATAACCTTTATTGCCACTTTTAATTCCTGCTCTATCCATAGCTTGCTCTGTAGTGTTTGTTGTAAGAACACCAAAACTAATTGGAGTATCATTTGCTAAAGTTATAGCTGCAACACCTTTAGTGCATTCTGCTGATACATAATCAAAATGTGGGGTATCTCCACGAATAACAGCACCTAAAACCACTATTCCATCATAATTTTTCTTCACTGCTTGTTTTAAAGCATAAGGTAATTCAAAAGCACCAGGAACTAAAATTAAATCTAAATTCTTTTCATTTCCACCAAAACGAACAAAAGCATCTTTAGCACCTTCAACTAATTTATCAGTTATAAAACTATTAAATCTAGCATTTATTATGGCAAATTTCTCATTACCATTTAATTTTAATTGTCCTTCAATAATATTCATACTTATTCCTTATTTAATATTTTCAATAATAAATTAATTTTCTCTTCTAATTTGCTAGTAGCTACCATATTAGGTCCATCGCATAAAGCTTCACACGGATTAAAATGTGTTTCAAAGAAAAATCCATCAACGCCAACTCCAGCAGCAGCTCTTGCTAAAGGCAATACAAAAGAGCTATCTCCACCACTCTTACCACCTGCTGCTCCAGGCATTTGAACGCTATGTGTAGCATCAAATATAACAGGTGCGAAATTTCTCATAATTTTAAGAGATCTCATATCAACAACTAAATTCCCATATCCAAGACTAGTTCCACGCTCAACCGCTAAAACACCAGCTTCTCTTGCCATTTGATGAGCTTTTGAAAAATCTTCATCTTTTAAATCTTTAAATGATAATTCTCCAATATCAGAGCAAGCAAAAAAACTTTCATCATTAGTTTTATAATCATACCCTCTAGTCTGTGCTACTTTTGCTACGCTATATTTCATATCACTTGGGTTTAAAAATTGACCTTTTTTGATATTTATAATAGCTTTAGTTTTAGCAGCTGCAACTAATAAATCAGTTTGTCTGCATAAAAAAGCTGGAATTTGAAGAGTATCAACAACTTGAGCTGCAATTTCAGCTTGATAACTCTCGTGAATATCTGTAATTATTTTATATCCAAATTTAGATTTTATATCAGCTAAAATCTGCAAACCTTTTTCAAGTCCAGGTCCTCTAAAACTATCTAAACTTGTGCGATTTGCTTTATCAAAACTTGATTTAAAATAAAAATCAATTTGTGGATGTTTTGCAATTTTTTCTAATCTTTTTGCAACTTCTGTAACAATTTCAGGACTTTCTATAACGCAAGGTCCTGCAAATAATATTATTTTTCTCATTTTTTATTATCCTTACTTAAACTTATTCCTATACCACCTATTAAAACGCAGATTATACCTGTTAAAACTACAAAACTTGGTAAATCATCTCCTAAAAGTATTCCTAAAAATAAAGTAAATACAACATCAATATATCCAACTCCAGCTACAACCCCAGCCTTTTTAGCTGCTTTATAGGCTTTTGTTACATATATTTGGTATAGAATCGATAAAGAGCCCATTAAAATAATTAAAGTCCATATTTTATATCCAACAGGCATTACAAATGTAGCAAAAGCAAAATCAAAATGCCTAATAATACTCTCATTTAAATACTCTCCGCCTAGCATAGATAATATAGGTAAAATTGTTCCTAGTATAAAAAAACTTGATGCTATAACTTCAGTATTGTAAAACTTTCCTAATTCCCTAGCACTTGTTAAAGCAAGTGCTGCTGTTAAACCACTTAAAACACCTAAAATTGAGTTTTTAATATCAAAACCACTATGTAAATGTTCAGGTGCAAATGGTTGAATTATCAGCATTACACCACCAAAAGCTAATAATAAATATAAAATACTTTTAAATCCTAACTGCTCTTTAAAAAACAAAAATGCAATTAATGCTACAAAAAGTGGATTTGTTTTTTGAAAAGCAAAAGCACCGCCTAAAGAAATATTAGCGACATTATAAAAGAAAAAATATAAAGAAATAGTTCCTATTAAACCACGAAAAAACAATAAAGAGAATTTACCACCTGATTTTTTGTGTGGAATTTTATAAATCAAATAAGCTATAAAAATAACTCCAATAACATTTCTAAAAAACATTATTTCTACACTAGGCATAGTATTTGCAAGTAGTTTTGCACAGCACCCCATGAGTGCAAATGCAAAACTAGCAATAACCATAAAATATATTCCTAGATTTTTTTTAATTAACCTTTTTAAACTAAGCATAATTATTTAGCTAAAGGAATACTAGGTGGTATAATTCCAGGCATAAAATATGCAATTAAGCTTACCCAAATTCCTATAATTATTATCATAGCTATTGAGTATTTAACTGTGTATTTAAACAACTCACTCTCGCGTCCTACAAGGCCAACAGCAGCACAAGCAACTGCAATACTTTGTGGAGATATCATTTTACCAACAACACCACCTGCACTATTTGCTGCTAGGAATAATGTGTCAGAAAAGCCTAATTGATGAGCTGTAACTTGTTGTAAAGAACCAAATAAAAGGTTTGCACTTGTATCAGAACCTGTTAAGAATACTCCAATCCAACCAATTACAGGAGAGAAGAATGTAAATGCTCCACCAGTTTGTGATAATGCAATTCCTAATGTTCCACTAGCTCCACTATAATCAGTAATTTTTGCAAAACCAACAACTAAACCAATAGTTAAAATAGGAAACGCCATTTCTCTTAAAGTATCATTAAAGCATACTTTAGCATCACTAGCTTTTACTTTTAAAATATATATACTTGCAATTGCAGCAAATAAAATAGCTGTTCCTGGAGTGTTGATTAACGGAATTCCTAGTCCTAAAGGTTGAGTTCCTGCTTTTCCACCTTCTACAAGTGATGGTTTAATAACTGCTAAATCACCTAAACTAGCAAATGATAATTTAAGATTAGTAAATGCTAAAGCTGCATCAGTTCCAAATAATGATTTAAACCAACCTTGAGTCCATATAACAACAAATACAATTAATAATAAGAAAGGTGACCAAGCATAAACAATTTCTTTGATGCTTAAAGTTTTTACATCGCTAAAATCTTTTTTATCATCAAATCTTACAATATTTTTAAGTTTAAATGTTTTTGCAGCAACAGCAGTAGCTACTAAAGAAACAATAGCTGAAATAATATCAGGTAATTCAGCACCTAAGAAGTTTGCTGATAAAAATTGTGCTATAGCAAAAGAAATAGCTGCAACAAATACAATAGGGAAAGTTTCTTTAATACCTTTCATACCATCCATTAAAAATACTATAAAAAATGGAATACAAAAACTAAACGGAGGTAAAATTCTACCAACCATAGCAGCAACTTCATGTTGTTGTATTCCAACAGCTTGAGCCATTGCAATAATTGGAATACCAATAGCACCAAATGCAACAGGAGCTGTGTTTGCTATCATACAATATCCAGCTGCTTGTAATGGTCTAAGACCTAAACCAACAAGTAAAGCAGCAGTAATTGCAACAGGTCCACCAAATCCAATAGCACCTTCTAAGAATGCTCCAAAACAAAATCCAATGATGATTACTTGAATACGGTGATCAGGCGTAATTGTCATAATACTTTGTTTAATTACTTCAAATTGACCTGATTTAATCGAAAGCTTATAAAGAAAAATAGCTGCTATTATAATCCAAGCAATAGGCCAAATACCAGTAGTAAAACCTACTATAATACTAGCAAATGCAGCATTTAACGGCATTTTATAAGCAAAAACTGCAACAAGAATGGCTGTAACAACAGTTAAAAAACCTGCCACATAACCTTTTGTCTTAAAAACCACTAGACAAAGAAAAAAGCAAAGTATAGGTAAAAATGCTACAAATGCACTTAACCAAATGTTGCCAAGTGGGTTAAAATTAGGTGTAAATTCCATAATTTTCCTTTCGTGATAAGATTTTAATATTTTAATTTTAAATGCTGAATTTAGCATATAATAACAACAAGATTAAGAATAATCGTAATATTTTTAACAATATGTTACTTTTTGTAACAAATTTACAAATAAGTTTTTTAAGATATAATAGCTCATTTTATTAATTTAGAAAGGTTATTTTATGAGAGGTTATACCATTTTTTCGGGTTCTGCAAATATTCAATTTGCCAATAAGGTCGCTCAAAGATTAGATTGTAAATTAAGCGATGCTGGAGTTAAGCGTTTTAGTGATGGAGAAATTAGCGTTCAAATTGGAGAAAGTGTGCGTGGTAAAGATGTATTTATTATCCAAAGCACTTGCGCACCAGCGAATGATAATTTAATGGAATTATTAATATTAACTGACGCATTAAAAAGAAGTTCAGCTAATTCAATCACTGCTGTAATTCCTTATTTTGGATATGCTAGACAAGATAGAAAAGCAGCTCCTAGAGTTCCAATTAGTGCAAAATTAGTAGCTGATTTAATGCAAACTGCAGGAATTAGCCGTGTAGCTACTATTGATTTACATGCAGGTCAAATTCAAGGATTTTTTAATATCCCTGTTGATAATTTATACGGAAGTATTATTTTTAACGAACATTTAAAACAAAGAGATTTAAGTAAAGCAGTAGTTGCAAGTCCTGATACAGGCGGAATTGTTCGTGCAAGAGCTGTTGCAAAAGCACTAGATTTAGAACTTGTTATTGTTGATAAACGCCGTGAAAAAGCTAATGAAAGCGAAGTTATGAATGTAATTGGCGATGTAAATGGTAAAGATGTAATTATAGTTGATGATATGATTGATACTGCAGGAACTATTGTTAAAGCTGCTGAAGTGTTTAAAAAATTAGGAGCTAAAAGTGTAATTGCTTGCTGTACTCATCCTGTTTTAAGTGGAGCTGCTTATGATAGAATAGAAAATGGTGCTTTAGATGAATTAATAGTAACTGATACTATACCACTAGCAAAAGAATGTAAAAAAATAACAGTTTTAAGTGTTGCACCTTTATTTGGGGAAGTTATTCGCCGTGTTTATCATAATGAAAGTGTTAATGGTTTATTTTCATAATTAAATTTTTCATAATTCCTAATTTAATTAATTAGGAATTATTTTTTAAACTTATAGCTAAATAATCCAAATCATCTTCGCTCAATTTATTTGTATTAATAATAAAATTAATATATTTAGTTTGAATATAAATTCCTTGATAATCTATATATTTTATTTTCTTATACTTGACTTTAAATAAGAAAAATCCATATTCAAATTCTAAAAAATCATCATAAAAATTAATTTTGATTAAATTAAATTTTAGCTCAAAAACTAGCGTAATTATAGGATTTAAAATAATTAAAAAATACATTATAATAATTTCATCACTATATTTAAACGCTGCGATTATAAAAATAAACCAAATTAATAAAATCAAAAAATATTTATTAAAAGCCTTTAGCTTTATACTATGTTTAAGTAATGGTAATTCATAATCATCAGGGTATTTGCCTTTAATATTTAGCATATAAAATATACTCGCAAAAAACATAAAAAATGGGAAAATATACTTTAAATCTTCATAATTATCTCTTACTTTGTATCGCTCATAAATAAAGCCATTTGATTCTAATTGTCTTATTTCTGGATAAAATACGCTAGGAACATAGTAAATAGCTACTTTTTGCCCTATGAGATTTTTTGCATAACTTTTATCTTCTCTTGCTATGAAAGTTTTGTGATTTTTATTATTATCAATCATTTTATAATGCCATATTATGTAATCAGTTCTACTTCTAAATATTTTCTTATAAACTATCTTTTCTACATCATACAATACACCTTCAGCCTTTTTAAGTTCATTAAGATTTTTTGTATGATCGCTTATATATTCTAAGCTATAAAAAATCATTATAAAAAAAGTTACAAAAATAAAAAACGCTGAAACTAATTGAAATAAAAATAATAAAAAATTAGCTTTTTTATCATAACAAAGTCTAAAAATAAATATCAAATATAAGTGTTTAAAAAATGCCAACATTGCAAAAAGGAAGCTTAGCTTCCTAAAAATTATAAATATTTTTTAATATTTTCAACCCAAGCATTAATTCTTGCTTCGTTTTTATCTCCATCAGCTTTATCAAGGCAAAGTCCTCTTAAAGCTTTTCCAAATTGTAATCTTGAGAATGTGTAGTTATAATCACTTGAGCAAACTTCGCCTATAAATCTTGCTCCACTAAAAGCTAATTTATCATAAAAATCAGCTACGCCAGAGCAAAAACTATCAGGATGTCTTTCTTGTCCGCCAACACCAACGATAGCTACATTTTTATCGCTAAAATCAATAGTATTTAATAATTTTACTTTACTTCCCCAATCATCAGCCAAAGCACCAAAAAAATAGCTTGAACTCATTAAGATTAAAGTTTTATATTCTGATAATGCGTTTATTTCAACATCTTTAATATTTATAACATCAGCACCAATTTTTGCTGCGATTTGCTCTGCAAAAGCTTTAGTAGTACCACCTTTTGTAGCATAAAAAATACCAACTTTTTTCATAACTTCTCCTTAAAATTAAAATGTAGTTTCATTGTAGCTTAAATAAGATAATTTTTGTTTTAAATATTTTAAAATTATTTTAAGCAACTTTTAAGATTGGGGGGGGGTATTATATGGCTTTAATTTTTTATTAAGGAGTGTAAATGGATACGAATAGTATTTTAATGAGTATTCAAGACAAGTTACCAAAAGACGGAATGGCTGTAATTAATTTAAGAGAAAAGTTAGAGAGAATGAGCGATGCTGAAAGAAAAAACTTTTCAGACAAACTACTTGCTGCAAAGCTTAAAAATCCTACTACTGGAATTATATGTGCTATGTTTTATGTAGATAGATTTTATCTTGGCTCTATTGGTTTAGGCATACTTATTTTTATACTCAAATTCATTACTTGTATGTTTGCAATAGGAATTATATGGTGGATTATTGATATTATAAATATTGGCAAAAAAGTTAGACAATACAATTATCAACAAATTTTACAAATTATATAAGGATATATCGTGAAAAAAATATATTTTTCTTTAATTGTAGTTAGTGCATTTTGTATAGGTTGTGGTTCTATACCTAGTTGTGATGATAAAGAAGTAACTGATGTTGTTACTCAAATTATTAAAAAACAAGTTCCTAATATTTCTTCATTAGATATTTCGTATTCTGGATTTATGACTGAAAAAATAGATAAAGAAAAAAAACTAATTAGATGTAAAGCTGAAATGAAAATGACAAATAAAGACACAAAACAAAGTGCTGAAAATTGGTTTGATTATAGTGCAAGATATACTGATGATGGTATGGTATATGTGGAAGTTTATTGATAATTTTGTGTTTAGAATTTGAAATAGGAAATTCCTATTTCAAATTCTTAAATCAATAAAAGCCTAATATCTTCCACCATACTAAGCCAACACAAATCATAACTGCTATATCAATAACACTTACAATAAAACCTATTATCCACCATTTATTAAGACTAACATAACCACTACCAAATACAACAGGAGCAGTCCCTGTAGCATAATGCGTAAGTGCCATCATAATATTTCCTGCAGCTGCTAACATAAAAGCATATAGCATAGGTGGTGCTCCTAAATCAAGCCCTGTTTTATAAAATACTAAAAACATTGCTGAAATATGAGCTGTTGTGCTTGCGAAAAAATAGTGCGAATATAAAAACGCTAAAGTAAAAAATATCATTACAAAAGTTACACTAAGCCCTAAAGATGAAGCTGCCATTTTTAACTCTTGTCCTAAAAATGCAGCTAAACCTAATTTATCAAGCATAGTAGCAAGCATAATTAAAGCAGCAAACCATACTAATGTATCCCAAGCTGTCTTTTCTGCTAATAATTCATCGTATTTTAAAACACCAGTTAAAAGCGCAATTGCAAGTCCTAAAGCCGCCACACTAGCAGGATCAAATGTTAAAGCCTTTGCATATTCGCTAAAACCAAACCAATTAGCAAAATTACTAGGCATTCCAGCCCATAAGAATAAGCACAATCCAAAAATACTAAGCATAATTTTTTCATCTAAGCTAAATTTACCCATAGCAGCTAATTCTTTTTTAGCTAATTCTCTTGCATCAGGTGTTTCTTTAAGTTCAGGTGGACTTAAAAAATAAATCACTAATGGCATAAGCAATATCGCGCACATTCCAGGAACAAACATTCCTAAAGCCCATTGCCCCCAAGTAATACTAATATTTGCATTAGTTGCATCTGAAATTAGCTTTACTACCAATGGATTTGGTGCAGTTGCGGTAATAAACATAGCAGATGTAATTGGATTTGATTGATAATTGACAAGGCTAAGATATGTTCCTGCTTTATTTGCACTGCCATTATTTGGCTCTGAACCTAGAGCTTTAGCAATTGATTGAACGATTGGATTAATTATACCACCGCCCCTTGCAGTATTTGATGGAGTAATCGGAGCTAAAAACACTTCGCTTAAAGCAATTGAATATCCTATACCTAAAGTTTTTTTACCAAATATGCTTAAAAAATAAAATGCTAATCTTCTTCCAAGACCAGTTTTGATAATACCACGAGCGAGCATAATAGATATTACAATAAGCCATATTAAGCTATTAGAAAATGCACTTAAAGCATCTTTAATAGCAGCCTTACTTCTAGCAACTCCACTAATATCGGCACTAACACTAATTGTAGAAATTGCTATAAAAGCAATAGATATTAAGCTAACTGCACCAAGTGGCATTACTTTTAAAATAATACATAAAACAGTAGCTATAAAACAACCTAAATATATCCAAGAAAGTCTTGCATCAAATAAGCTTAATTCTAATAATTTTTGTTCTGAAAAATCAGAATGAGCCTTTAATAAAGCAGCTTGTTTAATAGAAATTAGACTTTCAGGAACCGGAATAAATACAAATGAAATAGCTATTAATATACATAAAATAGCTAAAGGAATTTTATCCTTAGTCATAACATCTCCTTTTCAAAAAGTAAGTAATTATAATAAGAATTTATTAAAAAGAAAAATAAAGTATATTTTTTAATAATTTAAAGATTAATATTAAATTTTTATTAAATAATTAATATTTAAGCCCTATAAAGGGCTTAAAATTATTCTCCTAAAGCTTTTTTAGCGTATTTTATACCTAAATCATAAGCCTTAGCATTTGCATCACGAGTTTTTGGTGGCACATGACTTAACATAACTTCTTTTACATCATCAGTATCCATACATTTGCTCATATATACCGCAATTGCAAGCGCAACAACTGATTGAGTAGCCACATTGCCAACTTCATCTTTAGCTATTGTAATGATTGGAATTTCAAATATTTTAAATTTCTTTCTATCTTCTTCACTTGGTTTTACTAGATTTGGCTCAACTACTATTATTCCACCTTCACAAACACCATCTTTAAAACCAGAATAGCCTTTTTGAGCAGTTGAAAGCATAAAAGTAATTTCGCCTTCAACTGCATAAGGAAATAATATTTCTTCATCATCTAAAATAATATCAACCTTAGTTGGACCACCACGAACTTGAGAAGTATATGTGCTAGCTTTTATAGCATAAGCACCTTTTTTACTACTTCCACCCTTTTCCATCCAAGCAGCTGCTAAAATCTCACCAGCGGTAATTACGCCTTGACCGCCTTCTCCACCAAATCTTAATTGGAATTTCATTTAGCACCCCCTAAAGCATTTAAATTAACCATTCTACCTTCTTTAGCAGCACGGCGAACTTCTTCATAAGCTTTGCAATATTCAGGTTTAGTTTTATTTTCATATAAAATTCCAACTGGGAATTTATCAACTTTTTCTTCATCGCTTAATTTATCAAATTTAGATTTTTCAACAGAACGATTACTTATCCAATCAAGCATTTGAACAGCTTCGCCCATTTTATTTTTACGACCTAAATTAATATGGCAGTTACTAAAGCAATCAATAAAACTATATCCTTCATGAGCCATTGCTTTATAAATCATATTTTCAAGTTTAGCTGCATCAATTACATTACCACGAGCTATAAAACTAGCTCCAGCTGCTTTTACTAATTCGCAAGCATCAAATATAGGGTCAATATTACCAAATTGAGCTGTAACCGTGTAAAATCCTTGTGGGGTCATTGGGCTTGTTTGAGAATTTGTAAGTCCATAAATAAAGTTATTAATCATAATATGAGTTAAATCAATATTTCTTCTTGCAGCATGGATTAAATGATTACCACCAATTGCAGTTGTATCGCCATCACCTGTTACAACTATTACATGTTTAGTTGGATTAGCTAATTTAATACCAGTTGCATAAGCTAATGCACGACCATGAGTTGTATGAACGGTATTGCAATTTACATATGAGCTCATACGACCACTACAGCCAATACCACTAACTACGCAAACATCATCCATATTCCAACCCATTTTTGCAATTGCTTTAATAATACATTTTAAAACAACACCATCACCACATCCCCAGCACCACTGAGTAGGCATTTTATCTACTCTTAAATAATCATCATAATTAAAAGCCATTAGAAACTCTCCTTTACTTTTGCTTCAATTTCACTTGGAGTTATTGGACGACCATTAGCTCTATGTAAGCTAGCAAAATCATCTCTCTTACTTGCTCTTTGAATTTCTTCTAAATATTGTCCCATATTTAATTCTGTTACTAAAATTTTCTTAAATCTTGAGCAAACTTGCGCTATTTTTTTCTCATGAACTGGATATAAAGTAATTGGTCTAAATAAACCTACTTTCAATCCTTGCGCTCTAAGTCTTGCAATTGCTTCTTTTGCAGCACGAGCAACGCTTCCGTAAGCAATAATGCAAATATCAGCATCATCTAACATATATTCTTCATAAAGTGCTAATTCATCTACTTTATTTTTAATCTTACCAACTAATCTTCTCATATTATAATCAACTATTTTGCCATCTTCAGTTGGAAAACCTATATCTCCGTGATGAAGACCAGCTATATGATAACGATAGCCTTTAAAGAATGGATTTAATGTAGCAGGTTCGTCCATATCAGCCTTATAAGGTTTATAATCTTTTGGATCTCCTGTAAATTCACGGCGTGGTTCTATTTTTAAATCTTTTACATCAGGTAAAATTGCTTTACCATTCATATGTCCAACCGTTTCGTCCATTAATAAAAATACTGGAGTTGAATATTTATTAGCATAATTAAATGCTGTTATTGTTAGATTATAGCTTTCTTCAAGACTAGCAGGTGCAATAGCAATACTTGCTATATCTCCATGACTTGGAGCTTTTGCTTGAAATAAATCGCCTTGAGCAACACGAGTTGGAAGACCAGTTGATGGACCACCACGCATAACATTTACTATTACGATTGGAATTTCAGCTATGTATGCAAGCCCTATTTGTTCTGCTTTTAAGCTAATTCCAGGACCACTACTTGCAGTCATTGCTTTTGCACCACTCATAGCCGCACCTAGTGCAACGCTAATTCCACTTATTTCATCTTCCATTTGAATAAATGTTCCACCAGCTTTTGGTAGCATATGGCTTAATTCATGAGCTATCTCACTACTAGGAGTTATTGGATAACCACCAAAAAAAGAACAACCACAATCAATTGCAGCTTGAGCTATTAAATTATTTCCTGTTGATATTACTTCTCTCATCTTTACGCCTTTAACTTTTTAAAATTGTTAGCTTTAATTGCAGCCGCTCTATCTTTACCTTCTTGAGTAGGTTTTGCAAATTTAAAACCTTTAGCATCTGCAACATTAATC
Organism: Campylobacter sp. RM12647; assembly: GCF_020138135.1. Lineage (NCBI taxonomy): Bacteria > Pseudomonadati > Campylobacterota > Epsilonproteobacteria > Campylobacterales > Campylobacteraceae > Campylobacter > Campylobacter sp. RM12647. The sequence continues at coordinate 26,398 of NZ_JACGAS010000019.1, forward strand.
GCAAAATCAGGACAATGAGTTTCACAATCTCTACAACCTATGCATGATTCTGGATTAACTACTTCAATCATTTGACCTAAAACAGCACTTGGTTCATCTCTCATAGCAATAACGCCCATAGGACAATAGCTTACGCATATATTACAGGCTTTACATCTTTTTTCATCCACCCATACAGGTGCATTAGTATTATTTTCCATTTTTAACCTTTCTAAGCCTAGATTATCTAGGCTTTAATTATTTTAAAATTTCTTTGATTTTTTTACCGATATCTGCAGGAGAATCAACTACATGAACACCATAGCTTTTTAAAGCTTCTTTTTTAGCAGCAGCACTTTCATCAGCACTTCCTACAATAGCACCTGCGTGACCCATTCTTTTACCTTTTGGAGCAGTTGCACCTGCTATAAATGCTACAACAGGTTTTGTGATATTTTCTTTTATAAATTTAGCAGCTTCAACTTCTAAGCTTCCACCAATTTCACCTATCATAACTATAGCTTTAGTTTCGCTATCTTTTTCAAATTCAGCTAATAATTCTTTATAAGCAAGACCTATGATTGGGTCTCCTCCAATTCCAACTGCAGTTGTAATTCCATAACCACCTAAAACAACTTGATTTGCTGCTTCATAAGTTAAAGTTCCACTTTTAGAAATTACACCGATATTTCCTTTTTTAAATATAAAGCCTGGCATAATTCCTAATTTACATTCATCTGCAGTGATAATTCCTGGGCAGTTTGGTCCAATGATTTTCATACCTTTTTTATTTGCATAAGCTTTTGCGAACATCATATCTTTTACAGGAGTATGTTCTGTGATTACTACTGCAAGTTTAATTCCTGCATCAGCAGCTTCAATAATACTATCTCCAACAGCAAAAGGAGGAACGAAAATTAAACTTGTATCAGCACCAGTTTTACTAACTGCTTCTTTAACCGTATCAAATACAGGCTTTCCTAAATGAGTTTCTCCACCTTTAAATGGAGTTACACCACCAACTATATTTGTGCCATAAGCAATACATTGTTCTGCGTGAAATGTAGCTTCTTTACCTGTAAAGCCTTGAACTATTACTTTTGTATTTTTATTTACTAATATACTCATTTTTTCTCCTTACTTTACTAAGCTTTTTACAATTTCAGCACCATTTGCAAAATCTGTTGCTGCGTGAATATTTTTAAGACCTGAATTATCTAGAATTTCTTTTGCTTCTTTAGCGTTTGTTCCATCTAAGCGAACTACTACAGGAATATCAATTTTAGTTGTTTTTGTAGCTTCTAAAACACCATTTGCAATTCTATCGCATCTTACGATACCACCAAAAATATTAATGAAAATTACTTTTACATTCTTATCTCTCATAATAATCTCAAATGCTTTTGCAACGGTTTCAGCACTTGCTCCACCACCAACATCTAAGAAGTTTGCTGGTTTGCAGCCACTATAATTAATAATATCCATTGTAGCCATAGCAAGACCTGCACCATTTACCATACAAGCCACATCGCCATCAAGTTTTACATAACTTAAACCATATTTACTAGCTTCTAGCTCTGCTGGGTTTTCTTCTGTTTCATCTTTTAATTCTGCAATATCTGGATTTCTATAAAGACCACTATCATCAAAACTCATCTTAGCATCAAGTGCGAAAAACTCGCCTTCTGCAGTTTTGATTAATGGGTTAATTTCTACTAAATTTGCATCTTTTGCTAAATATAATTTATATAATTTATCTATAAATGTTATTAATTTTTTACCTTCATCTTTATTTAGACCTAAAACTTTTACTACTTCAAGTCCGTGAAACATTTTAAAGCCAATTGCAGGGTCAATTGTAACTTTTGCTATTTTTTCAGGTTGCTCTGCTGCAACTTTTTCTATATCCATACCACCTTCACTTGAAGCAATGATTGTGATTTTTTCTTCCATTCTATTAAATAATAGTGCTAAATAATATTCTTTAGCAATATTTGCACCACTTTCAATATAAAGTTTTCTAACAAGTTTTCCTTCTGGTCCTGTTTGATGAGTTACAAGGTTCATACCTAATATTTTTTCAGCATACATTTTAACTTCATCTAAATTCTTAGCGATTTTTACACCACCACCTAAACCACGACCACCAGCGTGGATTTGAGCTTTTACAGCCCAAACACTTCCGCCTAATTCTTTTGCGTTTGCAACAGCTTCTTCAACACTAAATGCAACCTTACCTTTTAAAGTAGGCACACCAAATTTAGCAAAAATTTCTTTTGCTTGATATTCGTGTATATTCATATTTTCTCCTTAAATTGATTTTAAAATTTCATTAAATGTAACACTTGGTCTCATTATCTTTTCAGCTACTTCGCCTAAAACATAATATCCACCTAATTCAACTGCTTTACCTTCTTCATTCATATATTCTTCAATGATTTTAGAAGAATTTGAATTAAGTTTATCAGCAATAACTTTAAAAAATTTATTCATACTTTCATCATTATTTTGCTTAGCAAGTGCATTCGCTAAATATATTGCAAAATACACATGACTTGTTCTATTATCGTTTTCTTTCGCATTTCTACTTGGAGCTTTATTTTCATTTAAATAATGAGATATTGCTTCATCAAAAGCTTCTGCCATAACTTTTGCTTTTGCATTGCCTTTATTTCCTTCAAATTCAAGTGAGCTTTGAAGAGCTAAAAACTCGCCTAAACTATCCCATCTTAAGTGATTTTCTAATACAACTTGCTCAACTTGTTTTGGAGCAGAACCACCCGCACCTGTTTCAAACATAGCTCCGCCATTTAGCATTGGAACTATTGAAAGCATTTTCGCACTTGTTCCTAATTCAAGTATTGGGAAAAGGTCTGTTAAATAATCTCTTAAAACATTACCTGTAATTGATATACAATTTTTACCACTTCTAATAATTTCTAAACTTTTTTTGCAAGCTTCATAAGGGCTTAAGATTAAGAAAGTTTCTCCTAATTCTTTTTTAACTAAATCAATGATTATTCTATCACTTGCTCTTTTGCTATCAAGCCAGAAAATTCCTTGCTCGCCACTTAATTCACATCTTTGTTTTGCAAGTTTTATCCAGTTTGCTATTGCATCAGGTTTTGCTAAATTAATTCTATAAATATCACCCTTTTTAACATCGTGTGATAATAAAACTTCGCCATTTAACTCTATTTGATAAGTAGCGTCGCAATCAGCTATGAAAGTTTTATCATGTGAGCCATATTCTTGAGCTTTTTTAGCCATTAAACCAACATTACTAACCGAACCAACCACACTTGGATTAATACTTCCATTAGCTCTCATATCATCTAAAACTGCTTGATAAATTGTTGCATATGTTTGATCAGGAATAACAGCATTTGTATCCATTTCTGCACCATTTTTATCCCACAATTTAGCACCATTTTTAAGCATTGCAGGCATTGAAGCATCTACAATTACATCACTTGGAACATGAAGATTAGTAATACCTTTATCAGAATTAACCATAGAAATTGGTGCTCTTGTATTTAATATTTCTTCATATCTTTTTAAGATTAAATCTTTTTTGCTTGAGTTTTCAACCTTACTTAAAAGCTCACTTAAACCATTGTTTGGATTAATGCCTAGATTTGCAAACTCATCGCCAAATTCAGCAAATAAATCTTTAAAATAAACTTTTAAAGCGTGAGCAAATAATACAGGGTCACTTACTTTCATCATAGTTGCTTTTAAATGAAGTGAGAATAAAATATTTTCTTGTTTGCAGTGATTGATTTGTTTTTCATAAAACTCATCTAGTTTTGCAACATTCATAAAAGTCGCATCCATTACTTCATCTTTTACAACTTCAAAAGATTTTAGCTCAGTTTTAGCCCCATTTACAACTTTATATAATTTAGCAGTGCCGTTTTCTTTGATTAAAGTTGCCTTTTCATTAGAGAAAAAGTCATCACTACTCATACAAGTTACACAACTTTTACTATCTTTACTAAAGGTTTTTGTTTTATATGGATTTGCTTTTGCGTATTCTTTTACAGCTTTTGTGCTTCTTCTATCTGAGTTTCCTTGTCTTAAAACAGGATTTACAGCAGAACCTAAAACTTTTGCATATTTTTCTTTGATTGCTTTTTCGCTATCATTTTGTGGTTCATCTGGATAATTTGGAACATTATATCCTTTTGATTGTAATTCTTTTATGCAAGCTTTAAGTTGCGGAATAGAAGCAGAAATATTTGGAGTTTTAATTACATTTGCTCCATCAAGTTTTACTAATTCACCAAGTTTTGCAAGTGCATCTTCACACTTTTGCTCATCTTTTAAACACTCTGGAAAACTAGAAACTATTCTTGCTGCCAATGAAATATCAGCTGTATTAATTTCAATATTTGCATGCTTTAAAAAAGCCTTTGCAATTGGTAAAAAACTTAAAGTTGCCAACGCTGGCGATTCATCTGTGAAAGTATATACAATACTCATCGTAACTCCTTTAATTAAATTTTAGATGAATGTATAACTGCTAAGTTAAAAAAGAGTAAATCAAAAAAAATTAAATTACTCTTATCTTTGCCTTTCTATTTCTTTTTCGTGAGCCGCTAAAGTTGTATTAAACCTATGTGTACCAGTCCTTTTATCTCTCATAAAATATAAATAATTTGTCTTAGCTGGAGAAATTGCTGCCAAAATTGCTTGTGTAGAAACGTTACAAATTGAAACACTTGGTAAACCAGAATTTTTATAAGAATTAAATTCTGAATTATCTTCTCTAATCATTTGTGGAGTTACTTTTATGTGAGAATTCATACCATAATTTAGCATTCCATCCATTTGTAGTTTCATACCTTTATTTAATCTATTATAAATAACACTCGCTACAATAGGCATTTCGCTTTCATTAGCAGCTTCTTTTTGAATAATACTAGCTACTATAATAAATCTATAAAATTTATATTCAGTATAATCTCCAAAAACTTTTTTACTAATTGTTTCATTTCTTTTTTTTGTAAATTCTAATAAATATTTTATAAACAATCTTTCACTAATTCCTAATGGAATTGAATAAGTATCAGGAGTTAGCATACCTTCTTTTCTATTTGATTGAGAATATAATTCATCTAATAATTTATCAGGATTTAAATTAAGTTTTTTTGCTGCAATTTCTCTTAAAAAATATTCACTTGTTTCACCTGGAATTAAAGTAAGATTAACTAACGCTGCTTTATTTGTAGTTAGCTCTTTTAAAAATTCATATCTTGTTAAAATAGGTTTAGATACTGCTATCCAACCACTTTGCGGGTGTCCAAAAAATAATAACAAATATTGGTCTATTTTGCTAAATTGCAATTTAGTGTTATTTAAACTTGTTATAATTTTAGCATTAGAGCCTTGTGGTATAAATACAACAGAATTTGACTTAACAGGCTGCAATAAGTAAAACAAAATCGCTAGGACAAAAATGCTTAAAACATCAAAACACATAAATAAAATAATTAAAATTCTTTTTATATTCATATTCTTAATAATCGCCTTTGTATTTGTATTAGCCAATGGAATTTCAATTAAGGATTTTAAATTAATTAATATTGAAATCTCTGAGCTTTATTTGAAACTTGATAAAAAACTAATCTTAAATATAAATAAAGTTTATATAAAAAAAGCAAATAGCAACGAAGCACTAGATATAAATCAAATTAGAAAAAAAATATTAAGCCTTAAAGAATACAAACAAGTATTTTTATTTTTTCAAAGTATTAATATAAAAAATATTCAAATAAATGATGCTTTAGTCAAAATATATTATGATGAAAACCAATTGAATATCCAATCAGATGATATTGAAGCAAATATAAAAATAAATTTATACTCAAATGAGCTTTTAGCAAACATAACAAATCTAAAATATAAAAACTTATATTTTTATGGAGATATAAAAATAGCTAAAGATGTTGAAATTAAAGGATATTTACACTCTATAAACAATGATTTAAACGCAAAAATAAATATAATAAATACAAAAAATGATTTTTTATTAGGCGTTGATAATTTAGAGATTAAAAATCAACAAGAAGCATTTAAACATATTGAAAATTATTTAAAACCAATACTAAAAGAATGGCTAATAACTAGAGTAAAATTTGATAATTTTAAAGGTAGCTTTATTGTAAAAATAAAAAATAATCAACTAGAAAATACCTTAGGAGAAGGTGTTTTTACAAATGTAATTGCAAATTATAATGATAAAGCACCAAATGCTTATGCAAAAGAAGTTAAATTAAGCTTAAAAGATTATAGTTTAAAACTATTAGCAAATAATGTAAATTCTCAAGATAATATCACAACTATTGATGAATTTAATTTAACAATAGATAATTTATTAAAGCCAAATATTGATATAAATATCATCTCAAATAATGCGCTTTACAATAGTGAAATAGAAAAAATACTAAATGCTTATAATGTTGTTTTAGGGTTAAAGCAAAATAGTGGTAAAACAAGCACCTTAGTTAATATAAAACTAAATAACGACCATACTCACAATGTAAAAGTAGATGTTAAAACCAATGGAAATTATTCTTTTAGTAATTTTAACTTTAACGCTAATTTAAATATAAGTGTAAATGATAATTTAGTAGCAATTCAAGGTAATGCAGATACAAAAGAATTAAAAATAAGCAATGCGGATATAAATTTAGATACTAAAACCAAATTAGCAAGTGTAAATATAAAGACTTTAGGAATTGATTATAAAGATTATTTTTATTACAACGATAAAGCAAAAATGAATTTAAATCTAAATAATAAAACTTTAGATTTTCCGGCATTAAATACCACAATATATTTTGATAAAAATTTACTTATAAAAAGCGATATTTCAAGTATTGTTAGTTATTCAAAGCAACTTAAAAAATTAAATTTTAATGATGGAGATATTGAATTAAGTAGTAAAGATGGGGCATTTTTTGTAAATATATTTAATGCTAAATTTGATTTTAATTTATATAAAAATAATCCAAATAATTTAGATAATAATTATAAATATACTCAAGATGACTTTTATATAAGTATTCAAAACAACATAACCACAATAAATACCAAAAGCAATCTTATTAATTTAAATTCTCAAAACAATAAAACAACTATTAATCTAAATAATCTAATAATAGACGCAAATAAATTAAATAATGATGAAAATAATGATAGCAATAATAATATAGCTCTTAATTTATTAAATTCTAAGATTATTTATAAAGATTTTTTATTTAATTTCAAGAATTTAAAACTAAATAAAAATCCTTATGAAACTTCAATAAGCGCAAGTTTTATTAAAGGTGGAGATTTGATAGCCCAAATAGGAAAAAACAATTTTAAAGCCTACCTAAGAGAACTAAGCCATCAAGCACTAAATGAAATCGTAAATAAAGAAGTTTTTATAAGTGGAGAAATTGATTTAGATGCAAAAGGCAATACTTTAAGTGATTATGAAGGCTTAATTAATATAAGAAATGCCTATTTATCAAATACTAAAAACTACATAAATCTAATCGCATTTATAGAAAGCATACCGGCTTTAGTAACTTTTAATAAACCGGGTTTTACAAAAAAAGGTTTAGGGATAAAATTTGGCTCAATTGAATTTAGAAATAAAAATGACATTATAAATATTGATAAGGTTAATATTTTAGGTTACAACATAGATTGTAGCGGTCAAGGCATTATTAATACAAAATCAAAAACAGCAGATATTACTCTTAATATTTTTACTCTAAAAAATACAAATAAAATCATAAGCAATATTCCTATCGTAAAAGAAATATTTATAGGCGGTAAGGATAATAAAATAGCTACTCAATTAAAAATTAGCGGTAGTTTAGACAATCTTGAATATAAAACTAGCTTAGCTAAAGATATATTAACAAGTCCTTTTATACTTATGAAAAATATCATCACTCTACCTAAAAATATAATAGATAGATAAAAATTAGAACTATTCAAGTTCTAATTAACCAAAACAATATCAAACAAAAAATAAAAATAAATTAGATGATTTAAAAGATTTGGTTTTTATAAAAGATAATAAAGTATTTAATAAAAACTATTTAATATCAGATGAAATAGCTTTGTATTTAGAATAAAGCTAAGTTAATTAGAACTTATTAAAGTTCTAATTAAAACTTATAGCTAAATCCTAAGTTTAATCTATATCCTGTATCAAACTCATTAGAAATATTCTTTGTAAAATCAGCATTAATGTCTAATTTAGAATTTGGTTTTACTAAAAATCCTATTTTAGCATTCAAACCACTATCTTGGATATTATTAAGATTGTTTTCTAAAAGAGCTACTACTTTACTTTTTGAAAGAGCATTTAGGTCTTTAAAGTATTGTAATTCAGTAACTAAGCTAAAGTTTTTATTAAACTCAACCCCTGCTTTAACTCCTGCTTTTATACTAGCTTGAAGACCTTTTTTAGTTTCTATACTTGCATTAGTTCCTTTTAAGTCTAAGTCCTTAT